>JAGOZU010000146.1 GCA_018058545.1 Promineifilum sp.
CATGCCGCCGACCAGAGTCGCCTCGGGAAACTCCAGTTCGACTTGCTCGCGGATGCGGCGGCCGAGCTGGTGCGCGCTCTCCATGTCCTCGCCGCCCTTCAGGGTCTGAAAGATCACCAGGTGCTGGTTGCCGTAAATATGCACCAGCGCCGGGCGGGTGTGGTTGGACAGCACCCAATGGACGGCCGTCTCCAGCCGCCGCAGGCTGGGGCTGGATGGGCCATGCCACCCGGCGACGAGGACGGCGTGCGGCTCGCGGGTGTCGTGGTCCAGCCGCCCTTCCAGCCGATCGATCTCCTTTTTGGGCAGGGAACCGGCCAGAAGTCCCTCCAGAAAATCACCGCGCAGGGATTTCCGGGCTTCGTTGATGGCCTTGTTCTTGGCCATTTCCAGGGCGCAGGCGGCCGCGCCGTGTTCGACGGCCAGGCTGTCGAACATGTTAAGCCCGTCGGCCGGGCCGATGATCGACAAATAGCCGCGCGCCCGGTCGCCGGAAATGATGGGGCTGATCAGGCGGCCCATCGGCGTGGGGGAGTCCTCGATGGTGAGCAACTGCTGCCAGTAGCTCTGGCGCGCCTTGGCGGCCGCCTTGCGGTTGCGCAGGATGGGTGGCAAGGCGTCGCGCTGCTGCAGGGCCTTGATGACGGCCTCGCGGCTCACGGTCGTGTTGGGCGGCCAGCCGGCGGCCTGCACCTCCAGCCGCTTGTCCTGCACGATGACGATGTTGCCGGTCAGCTTGCTGATCGCCTCGGTCATGGCGTCCAGCCCCTTGCCCTCGCGCGACATGGCCGAGAGCTGGCGGTAGAGCTGGATGGCGCGGTCGTTGGTGGCCGTCTGCCGGTCGAGGAGGAGCAGGGCGACGGATTGATGGACCTCCCGGACGGTAGCAGATGGGGGAACGAACAGCAGGACGAGACCGAGTTCCGCGGCCGTTTGGCTGAGTGAGTCGTCCTGCGGGCCGAAGCAAAGCAGCCCGGCCACGGGCAAGCCGGCCAGCGCGGTCAGGATTTCGCGCGGGTCGTGTGGGCCAAAGTCGGCCGGCAGGTCGGGCGGAATGATGACCAGATCGTTCGGTTCGACCTGGCTTTCGAGGTCGTTCCAGCCGGTCAGGACGGTGACCCAGTTGATGGCTTGCCGCGGGTCGGCGTCGCCGATGAGCGTCGTATTGAGCGGCAGAGCGAGGCGCAGGACATCGCCGATATGGATGGGACCGTGGGCGTTGTCGGTGGGACTCATGTGGAATGACGAATTAGGAATTAGGAATTAGGAATTAGGAATTAGGAATGGTTATTTCAGGTAGAGGCCGGAGGCGGTGGTGTCCGGGCGCTGGACGGGCAGGGTGACGACAAACGTCGTGCCTTCGCCGGGTTCGCTGGCGACGGTGATCTCTCCGCCGTGTTGCTCGATGATCCGGTGGCAGGTGGCCAGGCCCAGCCCGGTGCCTTGCCCGGGGCCTTTGGTGGTGTAAAACGGTTCGAAGATATGGAGGGCCTCGGCCTCGGTGATTCCCTTGCCGTTGTCATGCACGAGCACCTGTATCGTTTGCCGGCCCTTGCCCATATGGACGGAGATGTCGAGTTTCCTTCCTTCGTTGGTGTGCAGCAAGGCGTCGCGCGCGTTCAGCAGCAAATTGAGCCAAACGCTCTTGAGATGCTCCCAACTGGCGACCATCTCCGGCAGGGAACCCTCGATGTCCTGAGTGACCTCGATGTGGGACGACAGGAGCTGGTAATTGACCAGGTCGAGCGCCTCCTGGATGGACTCTTCCAGGCGGCCGTCGGCGAATGTGTACTGTTCCTGGCGGGCGAAATCAAGCAGCCCGCGCACGACCTTGGCCGCGCGCTCCCCGGCCCGCACGATCAGGTCCACAGATTCGAAATTCTCGTCTTCCACCGGCATGACCATCTTCAGCATCTGGGCGTTGGCGTTGATGGCCGTCAGCGGGTTATTGATCTCGTGGGCCACTCCGGCGGCCAGTTGGCCGATGGCGGCCAGCTTGCCGGCCTGCATCAGCGAGCTTTCCAGCCGTCGCTCCTCGGTTTTGTCTTGCCACACCAGCACGGCCCGCGCCCCGCCGGTCTGCTTGCCGGGAATGGGGTAGGCGCTGACCTCCCATTCCCGCGGCAGGTGGTCTTCGCCCTCCCACTTCACCGGCCAATGCTGCTCGACCTTGTCACTGAGGGTCAGGGCCGCCCGGCAATGGTCGCAGGGCTGGGTGCGATTATAGAAAGCGCGAAAACAGACGCGGCCGGTCAGGGCTTCGGGCGTGGTTCCCAGCTCATCGGCCTTGCTCTTGTTTACGACCACCAGCTTCCAATCGTCGCTGATGGTGTAGATGGGGTGGGGGATGCCGTCGATGAGCGCCTGGAGGGTATTGCGTCCTTCCAGCAGGTCCTGATGACGCAGCCGGATGCGCTGGAACAGCCAGGCGTTTTCGATCGCCTCGCTGATGGAGTTGGCCAGGGAGGAGAACAGGTCTACCTCCACATCGGTGAATTGGCCTTCGCGCTTGTTGTAGGCGGCCAGCACGCCGACCGGACGGCCGCGCACCGTGAGCGGCGTGGCCAGCATCGAGCGTACGGTATAGCCCAGCGGCGAATCCCGCGACGGGTCAAACCGCGGGTCGTCGGCCACCTGATTGATGCACAGCGTTTCCTGCTCGCTCCAGGCCGCCCCCAAAACGCCGAGGCCTTTTTCGGTGGAGGGGAAAATGTGGGCCGGAATGGCTCCCTTGTAATGGCGGACGTGCTGGCAATGGAGCTTGCCGCCCTCGACGATGAGGACGGCGGCCATCTCTACCTCAAGGATGGCGTCGACGCCGCGAATGGCCGTCGTATAGACCTGGCTGGTCTCCAGCGTGGCGGCCACGGCCTGGTTGATGCGGTTCAGCGCCGCCAGTTGGCGGCTTTGCCGGTGGAGTTGTTTTTCGAGCTGCTGGGTGCGCAGGATGGCTTTCACCCGCGCCAGCAGTTCCTGCATGTGATAGGGCTTGGTGATGTAATCGTCCGCCCCGGCCGACAGGGCCTGGACCTTTTCGTCGTTGCTGGCCGCCGCCGTGAGGAGGACGACGCGGGTGTAGCGCAGATCGGGGTGTTGTCTGATCCAGGCCAGAACGTCCAGCCCGGTCAGCCCCGGCATGCGCATGTCGAGCAGGACGAGGTCGACTTCCGTCGCGCCGCCGATGGACTTTTCGAGGAAGGTGATCGCCTCACGCCCGTCGTGGACGATCTCGACCCGATAGCCCTCGCGCCGGATCAGGAATTCGGCCAGCGAGTCGGCGATCTCGACTTCGTCATCCACGACCAGGATGCGGGCCGCGGAAGAGGATGATGCAGGCGGCGGGGTGGACGGCTGTGACGTCAGCGGTTTGCGGGAAGAATCGTCGTTGACCCTTCCCGCCGGCTTGCCCTCGCCCGGGTTAGGTTTGGGCAGATCGGAAAGCGCGATCACGCGCTCTCCGGTCGGGCCGTCAAGAGTCCTAGCCACCCGTAGCCTCGGATGAGAAGGAGTAGCCGTGGCCCTGGATGGTCTTGATATAGATTGGGTCGGCCGGTTGCGGTTCGATTTTCTCGCGCAGGTTCTTGATGTGCGCCCGGACGAGTTCAGGGCTGCCGGTGTCGCGCGGGTAATCCCACACGTCCTGCAACAGTTGCTGGCTATTGAACACCTGGTCGGCGCGGCTCATCAGATGGTAGAGCAGGTCGAACTGCACGTTGGTCAGCAGGATGGTTTGATAGGGCGTGGTCACCTTGAAGGTGCGGCAATCGAGGGTGACGTTGCCGACGACCACTTCGTTGACGGCCGTCTCTTCGGTCTTTTCGGGGACGGATCGCCGCAGGATGGCCTTCACGCGCAGTTCCAGTTCCTGCATGTTGAATGGTTTAATGAGGTAATCATCGCCGCCGGCGCGGAAGCCCTCGATCTTGTCCTCATCCTTGGCCTTGGCCGTCAGGAACAGGACGGGGGCGTCCTGCAGCAATGGGTCGCCCCGAATCTGGCGGCATACCTGATAGCCGTCCACGCCGGGCATCATGATGTCCAGAATGAACAGGTCGGGCCGGTGGCGTCGGGCCAACTGCAAGCCTTCGATGCCGCTGTTGGCGGTCATCACCTGGTAATCGTAGTGCTTCAGCGCTCTCTGCAATGTTCGCGAGACCAGATCATCGTCGTCAATGACTAAAATCAGGGCCATAGTACTTCTACCCCTTTATGTTTGGTAACGGATTCCTCCATCAGTATAACCTAATGATCCGATCTTGGCAGCATTCGCGCCACTTTTTCAGGGATTGACGGCCTACATCTGACAGGTGGAAGGCCAAAGGTACCCGGGCAGCTATGCATTATTCATTTGTCCGGCAGGCTCCGGGTTAATCGCGACTACGAAAATGCCTCGTATTTATATCAGCAATCGAAGCGGGTTTTCCAGCAGTTCCTTCAGGCGCTGCATGTATTGGGCCGCCTCGGCCCCGTCGGTCACGCGGTGGTCGGCCGAGATGGTGGCCTTCATGCGCGTGCCGATGGCCAATTGGCCGTCCTTGACCACGGGAACCTCGCGAGCCGAGCCGATGGCCAGGATGGCTGCTTCGGGCGGGTTGATGATGGCGATGAAATGATCGACATCGTAGACGCCCAGATTGCTGACGGTGAAGGTGCCGCCCTCGACGTCGTCGGGGCGAACCTTGCCGGAGCGGGCGCGCCCGATCATCTCGCGATTGTCGGCCGCCACCTTCGACAGCGTGGACGTGTCGGTGTCCTTCTGGACGATAGTCGTCAAACCGCCTTCCACGGCCACGGCCGAGCCGACGTTGATCCGCCGGTGGCGGATGATCTTGTCGCCGTCAAAGGCCGCGTTCAGGTTGGGGAAGTCGCGCACCGCCAGCGCTGCCGCCTTGACGATGAGGTCATTGACCGACACCTTGCGGTCATCGGGCAGCGTGCTGTTGATCTGCTTGCGCAGGGCCAGCGCCGGAGCCATGTCGATCTCCGTGGTTACATAGAAGTGGGGGACGGTGGTCTTGCTCTCCACCATGCGGCGACCGATGGCCGAGCGCAAACGAGTGAGGGCGATCTCTTCGCTGTCCGGCCCGGCGACCACGGGTGTGGCTGTGGGTGCGGGACGAGCGGCCGGGGCAGGCGCGGCCGCAGGTTGGGGCGTCTCGGCGTAGGCTTCCACGTCGGCGCGCACGATTCGGCCGTCGGGGCCGCTGCCAGGTACGCGGGTCAGGTCGATCTGACGCTCCTCGGCCAGCCGTCGGGCCACGGGAGTGGCCTTGACGCCGCCGGGGAAGGTCGCATCCGGCGCGGTCGGCGGTTTGGCCTCCGGGGTGGCCGCGGTGGGTGCGGCTGGGACGGCCGTTGTCGCTGCCGGCTTCGCCTCGGCCGCGGGGGCGGCCCCGTTGCCGCCGGGCGACTCGGCCACCGCTTCGCCGGCCGCGCCGACGACGGCCATGTTGGCCCCGACGGGCACGACATCTCCCGGCGCGTGCAGCAGTTGCAGCATCGTGCCGCTGACATGCGACTCCAGTTCCAGCGTGGCTTTGTCCGATTCGATTTCGGCCACGACATCACCCTTGCTGACGGGGTCGCCCACCTTCTTGAGCCAGGTGTTTAGCACCCCCTCGCGCATATCGAAGCCCAGTTTCGGCATGACGATATATTCGGCCATCAGACAATCTCCTTCACCGCGGCGATCACACGATCCTTGTTAATCAGCGCCGACTGTTCCAGCGCGCGTGAGTATGGCAGGGGGACTTCCAGTTGAGCCACACGCTTGATGGGGGCGTCCATGTAGTCGAACACCTCTTCCTGCAGGCGGGCGGCGATCTCCGCCCCGATGCCGTAGGAGCGGTAGCCCTCTTCGACGATGACCGCCCGGAAGGTCTTGCGGAACGAGGCCAGCACCGGTCCCATGTCCAGCGGTCGCAGCGAGCGCAGATCGACGACCTCGGCCTCGATCCCTTCCTGGGCCAGTTGGGCGGCCGCTTCCAGGGCGACCTGCAACCCCTGAGCATAGGCCACGAGGGTCACGTCTCGCCCTTCGCGTTTCACGTCCGAGACGCCAATGGGGACGATGTAATCGCCCTCGGGCACTTCGCCCCGAATCTGGTAGAGTGTGTGGTGCTCGATGAACAGCACCGGGTCGTCGGTACGGATCGACGCCTTCAGCAGTCCCTTGGCGTCGTAGGGTGTGCTGGGCGAGACGACCTTCAGCCCC
>JAGOZU010000147.1 GCA_018058545.1 Promineifilum sp.
CTTTACCAAGATGCTGTGTTCAGGGTTGGGTTTCCCCTTCCCCTAACTTGGTTTGGCTCGTGGGTACTCTGATACTTCCCACGGCCCTTTAAAAGGGCAATCCAGCCTCATCGTTAGACAGCGCACCGTGCCAGTCGGTCAGGAACTTCATCGCCTCGTCGAAGCGTCGGGCAGGCAGCATCTTGTAGCCGGTGATGCCGAACTTGCGATACAGCTCGCCATAGACCGCGCCAAACTCGTTGCGGCCGCTCTTCTTGCCCTGCGCCAGGGCCACTGCCTTCACCGCCTGGCTGATCTGGCTGGCCTGGTCGGGGGTCACATTGCGACCGGTGTCGCTCAGCTGGGCCTCGATGGTCTCCAGCCTTTGCTCGTGGTCGGCCAGTTGCGAGCGCATGAGCAGCTGGTTGCGCGCCAGTTGCAGCACGGCCTGGGCCATGCGGTAGGCCTGGGCCTCCGGCGTGTCCTGGGCCAGCAGCGCGTCGAAGTCGAGGTCGGTCGTCAGGCGGCCCTGCTGGAACGCCTCCCATAAAACCTTGGCCGCCTCCTCCTGAAATCGCTCCAGCTTGCGGCGGTGGGTCTCGTCGGCGATGCTTTTGGTGCTGATGCCGGTGAGGAACAGCGGCACCAGATCGACCCGCAGGACCTGGGAGCGACGGCGTTGGGGGACGGGCTGAGTAGACAAAATGTCTACCCAGCAATACCCTTTCTCCAAAACAGGCTGACGCTTGATGCGGCGGGCTTGCCCCTGGGTATCGATGCCGAGAGCATCGCACAAGTGGGCCAGGGAGACGTAGATGTGCCCATCGGCGGCGCGGACGGCCGTCAATTCGTCTTCATAAAAGGTGACTTCCCGCTGTTCGACGGGAACGAGCGTGTTCTCGGCCATAACTCTCCTGATCGAACCGTTCCGGCGCGCCCTTCGGGCTGCGATCGGCCGGATACTGTTGCGCCATTGCAACAATTATAAGCCGGATTGGGGAATTTCCGCAAAAAAAGGGGCAGGTGGGTGTCTCCTGCCCCTTAGCATGAAGGGTTGGATGAGGATTGTTCGCGAGTTATCGGGTCATGGCGGCCGTATCCCCGTCCGTTTCCTCGGCCGACCGGCCGGAGCGTCGGCTGCCGGAGGTGACCACAGCTTCGTCGCTGCGCAGCAGCATGATCCCCAGCCAGACGAACCAGACCATCTGGCTCAGACCGAACACGCCCGTCAAGTCGGCCAGTCCCGGGTTGATGGTGATGATGCCCACCGCGCCAACCAGCAGGCCGAGGATATTCAGACCCTTGGGGAGCTTGCCGCTCCGCAGGGCAGCCAGGCTGACCAGCAGGGTGAACAGACCCCCCAGGATTTCGCCGTTGCCGTTGCCCAGCCCCGTGGCCACGGTCTCGATTCCCTGCCAGCTAATCGCGGCCTGCGCCGGGTCGATAGCATAGAGGGCAAGAGTCGGGGCGATCCCGGCATTGGAGACCATACCGCCGGCGATCAGCGACCCGGCCCAGATGATCCCCAGCGCGGTCCCCATCTGCATGAGCGCCGGCGCGCCGGACCGGAGACGATCGTATAACCCCAGCGACAACACAACGAGGGCCACGCCGAAGACCACATACATGAACAGGTTGGTCGCGAAGATGACCATCGACTTCTCGACGAGCAAGGCCACCTTTTGGGCCGGATCGGTGATGCCGGGATAATCCAGCACGACGATAAACAGAATCAGACCGATGAGATAGGCAATTGCCAGGTAGAGGGCGGCATAACCGCCGGACTTCTGCAAGGTTTTCATGATTAGCTCCTTTTTGAATCGACAGAAATGTGTCTTTACGGGTTATACAGACAGCGGATGGCCAACCTGCATTTCCGGGTTGCGCCATCGCCAGGCAAACCAGACGATCAGCAGCAGGCATATCACTTCGACGGCGGCGATGAACAGGTAATGGGGATAGGACATCCCGCCACCCACGACGAAGGCGATCGTGATGAGGCTCACAATAATGTTGGCCCACCGATTCACCCCGTACTTCAAGACGCGGGAGAGGAGGATCATCAGGGTGGAAATTTCCATCATGACTGCCCCGCCCAGCATCAGCAGCGGGATCGGCGTGTCGCCGGCGGTCCGGGCCAGTTCTGCCGCCGTGCCGGGGATGTAGAGCGACAGGATGTCCGCCTTCAACATGTTGATCATGACCACGATCCACAGGGTTGAGAGCAGGGATTTTGTTTCGATTTTTTTCGCGGTTGGCGCGAGTGTGTTCATTTTTGTCTCCTGTTTTGGAACGATATGATATGGATGGGGCGGATTCAAATCCGCTGCTGTTATACGAAACCTGTTGAAACAGGTTTGGCGGCGGCGGCAACCGGCTTGAGCCGGTTTGGTATATCAGATCCCGCCCGATAGTGGTATGCAATTATTCCCGCGACTTCACCCAGTCAGGATGACGCCGAAGATGAGCGCAAAGCACAACGCAGTTTCCCAATCGATGACACCGGCTCCATGACCGACGATGTTCCATAGCAATGTCACCATTGCCGTCGTCACCAGGGCTACCGCAAACACGGTTACAAATTCAACGGACAGTCTCTTCACGTTCATAAATCTCCTTACAATTGGGCGGCCGGTGGTTCGGCCTCAACGGGGCAGACCGAGACCAGCGACAAGCCCAGGTCACGCACTTTTTTGAGCAAGCCATGCAACGCGGCCTGATCCATCGCCGGGCCGGTCAACAGCGTGTCGCCGTCATCTGCCGGTGTGACGGTCAGGCCTTCGAACCAGTCCGCCCATTGCGGGGGCAGGTGGCCCGCGACCCGGATTTCGTAGCCGGTGGGGTGCGATTGCGTTGGCTTCATGATCGTCACTATAGCGGCCGGGCGGTATTGCCGGATAGCGACTAAAGTACTGATTGGGGTATTGTTTTGGGGATTAGAGTAGGCCCAACTCGCGGGCGCGGCCGACGGCCTCGGTGCGATTTTGCGCTTGCAGTTTGCCGAAGATCCGCAGGTTATGACCCTTGACCGTACTGAGCGCCAGGAACAGCCGGCCGGCGATCTCCGCGTTGGAGTGCCCCGCGGCGATGAGGCGCAGGATTTCGAGTTCGCGGTCGGTGAGCGGTTCAACGAGCGTGATGGCCGGTCTGGTGATCGCGGGTTTGGCGCTTATCCCTGCCGGGCGCGAGAAAGCAGCCAGCAGCATGCCCACATAACCGCGCGGCGAATGGAGGGCCCATTCTTCAGGCGCTGATCTGTAGCTCGACAGCAGCCGCCTCATGGCCTCGCCTTCATCGACGAAAATGCGACAGAAGCCTTCCGGCCCGGCCAGGATCAGGGCACGTTCCAGCGCGGCCAAAGCCTCGGTTTGGTGACCTTGCGCCTGATGGGCAAGCGCCTGGGTCAACAGGATTTCGATGACGCTCCCCGTCCGTCGTTGCCTTTCGGCCGTCGTCAGCAGGCGTTCCAGCAGGTCATCGACCCCGGCGAAATCCCTTTCGGCCGAGAGCAGCCGCGCCAGGGTGAGATATTCATACTCGCCCGGAAAGCCCCCATCGTCCGCAACCGACAGGCCGTGCGCCCGCGCCCAGGCCGCGGCTTTATCCAGCCGCCCTTGTTTGAGGTATATCCGCGCCTTGCGGGCCTCGATCGGACGCAGGACAGGAACCGGGTTTTTGACATAGACCCGACCGGCTTCGTCAAGCAAGTCGAGGGCTGCGTCCCATTCCCCGGCGGACTCCCTCAACCGGGCGTGGGCCAGGTTCCAGCGATATCGCCAGTCTATCAGGGTGGTGTGCCGGCCCAGTTCGGCGGCGGTTTCCATGTGATGGGCGGCGGCGGCGGCTTCGCCCCGTTCATGGGCCAGCAGCGCCAGCCCCAGGTGATGATGAGCGGTGACAGCTTTCGCCGCCGGTCCTGATTGGTCCGCCCTCTCGATAGCCTGCCGGAGGGCTTTTTCTGCTTCGCCCAGGCGGCCTAAAATCACCAGCATATCAGCCTCGGCGAAGACACTGGCGATCATGAATTCCCGGTTGCCCATCATTTCCATGGCGTTCATCCAGGCGTATAGTGCCCGGAGCGCGGCTTCCAGATCGCCGGTGGCCCATTGGGTGAATCCCAGGTTGATGGCGGCATGGGCGCGGAGGAACTCATCATCCTCGGGAGCGATTTGAAGGGCCAGTTCGGTGTATCGTACCGATTCGGCCATGTCGCCCACTATCTGCGCATTATCACCGCGGATCAGGGCAATGGTCGCCGATAGAGTCCTTGACCCATCCGCAACCGCCGCGCCCGCCAGAGCGCGCTCGGCATTTTTCAACCAGATCTCACTCTCATCCACATCCCCGGCATCCGTCAAGGCCCGCCCCAACAGGACACACAACCCGGGTCGGGAAACCACGACGGCCTCGGGCAGTTGTTTCACCCAGTCGATCCAGACGGCCGTCCGGAAACTGCGCTCCATATCGGGCCAGGCCACTTCGGCCAGACGCGCTGCCCGATCAGAATCACCAGCCGCCAGGGTATGGCTAAAGGCTTCGGCCAGGTCGCCGTTGGCCTCATGCCACTCGCCGGCGCGACGGTGAGTGTCGGCCAGCTCCGGTGGCGAGCCAAGACGCCGGCGCAGCAAATCGCCGAACAGGTGGTGGTAGCGATACCAGCGCCGTTCGCTGTCCAGCGGGACAATGAACAGGTTGGCGTGTTCGAGATATTCCAGAGTTTCCTGCCCCGAAGCAGAGGCGTCGAGCAGAATCGCATCACACAGGGGGCCACACATGCGGCTGAGAATGGAAGTGCGCAACAGGAAGGTCTGAATCTGTTCCGGCTGCCGTTGCAACACCTCTTCGACCAGATAATCGAGCACAAACCGGTGGCTGGCCGTGAAAGTCTTGATGAAACCGTCGGTATCCTCATGCCCTTGCATGGAGACCGCGGCCAATTGCAGCCCGGCAATCCAGCCCTCGGTGCGGGCTTCGAGCGCAGCGATGTCGGCGTCACTCAGGCGCAGACCCATTATCCTGTTGAGAAACTCGGCCGCCTCGGCCGGCAAGAACCGCAAATCGGCGGCACGCAGTTCGGTCAGTTGGCCGCGAGCGCGCAGCCGAGCCAACGGCAGCGACGGGTCCTCGCGGGTGGCGATCACCAGGCGCAGCTGCGGCGGCAGGTGTTCCAGCAGATAGGCCAGCGCCTGGTCGACGGCCTCTGAATCGATGGCGTGGTAGTCATCCAGCACCAGGATGAAGCCGTGCGGGACGGCGGCGATTTCGTTGAGCAGGGAAGTCAGGATCGACTCGTCGGCGGGCGGCTGCAAGGACTGGAGCGCGGTCATGGTCGCTGCCCCGAAATCGGCGACCGTCGTCTGCAACGCCGCCACGAAGTACGTAAGAAAGCGCGGGAGGTCGCTGTCCGCTTCGTCCAGCGATAGCCAGGCGGCCGGGCGGCCGCAACCGGCCACCCATTCGCTCACCAGAGTGGACTTGCCGAAGCCGGCCGGGGCGGAGACGAGGATCAGCTTGCTGCCCGCGGCAAGTCCCGCGTCCAGTTGCTCGATCAGGCGTGGGCGGGAGACAGCTTTCGGCGACGGTGGGGGAACATAGAGTTTGGTAACAAGGACTGCGGCAGCCATGAATCAATTATAATCGCATGCCGAAAAAAATTGGCAGCCAATTGGGGGATGGCCAGGGCAATCGTAGCCTTTCCTGGCCAACTGGCTGGCCGAAAAGAACCTCTTCCAAATCCTGCAACTCGCGCGGCGCGTGCAAGCCCTTATGCCGACCGATCTGTACTCCCCCATTCACAAGCGCATCCCGTTGGCCCAGGCGCAAGGGGGGATCGAGACGTATATCGACCACATGAGCGCCGGCAAAATCCTGTTGGTGGCCGCCCGCGAGAGGTCACGCTCGACGGGGCCGCAAACGGGGCAGGTGAGATCGGTCTGGAGGATGGGGTTGGACGAGGAGTCGTCGGTCTTGGGATCAGTTGACCCATATTCTCCTTTCCTAATATATAATACCTTTTATGTGCAAGAATAGAACCTGGTTTCGAAACAATCGCCTTCGATGGGGTCTCATACTGGTGGTGGCTTTGTCGCTGCTGCGCTGGATTGAAACCGCCTCCTGGCAACGGTGGTTTGGTTCTTCCGACTTCCAGGAATCCGTCCCCTTTGCCTTGTTCTTGCTCTTTTGGTTCATCCTGATTTCCATAGGGCTAATCGTCGGGGGAATTG
>JAGOZU010000148.1 GCA_018058545.1 Promineifilum sp.
TACCGTTTTGTCCAATGTGATATGATCAGTCATGAGAACCCCCTGTTGTTTGGTTGGTTTGGTCACCCCATGATAACAGGTGTGGTTCTCTTTATCTTATCCTTTCCTGACTTTGGAAAAGCCCTGCGAACCTCTGGGCCTCGAATAAATCGGTCGCGAGGCCGTTGGAAGCCAGAATACGCGCGGCAGCACTGTTAAATCAGGATCGATCGAGCGTACCCTCATCCTCTTGACGCATAAACCCCTCCAATCGTTCCACGAGATGTCGATTGCCGATGAACAACGGCGTCCTCTGGTGCAAGCTGGTGGGAACGATATCAAGAATAGACCGGCGGCCGTTGGATGCATAGCCACCCGCCTTGTCGATCAGGAAAGCCAGCGGCCCGGCCTCATAGAGGAGACGCAGCTTGCCCTCATCGCGCCGGGTCTCGGCCGGATAGCAGAAAATGCCGCCACGCAACAGGTTGCGATGGAAATCGGCCACCAGCGAGCCGATGTAGCGCGCCGAAAGTTTGGGCGAATCCTCGTCCTTCCCCTCCAGCCAGTCCAGGAATCTCTTGGCCCCCGGAGACCATCGGCTGTAATAGGAGGAATTGACGCTGAAATAGGCGGCTGGTTCGGGCAGGCGCATATTGGGGTGCGACAGAATAAACTCGCCATATTCCGGATTGAGCGTGAAGCCATGCACCCCGTTGCCGGTACTATAGACCAGCATGGTGCTCGACCCATAGAGGACATAGCCGGCGGCTATCAGGGCCGATGGCGGCTGAAGGGCGTCTTCAACGCGGCCGCGCAACTGCCGGTCAAGACAATGGTAGATGCCGAAGATAGTGCCGACGCTGACGTTGACGTCGATATTTGAAGACCCATCCAACGGGTCAAATACCAGAACATAATCCCCTTTGGAAAATCGAGCCGGGATATAGATGGGGTCATCCTGCTCTTCCGAGACCATCAGACACAGGCGACCGGTGTGGTCGCACAGCTTCCTGACGATCTCATGAGCAAATACATCCAGCTTTTGTTGGGACTCGCCCTGGACGTTGGTCGATCCTGCATCTCCCAGGATATCAACCAGCCCGGCCCGATTAGTCTTGGAGGCGATGATCTTGGCCGCCAGCGCTATATCATACAGCAGCATGGTCAGCTCCCCCGACGCATATTCGGGCTGGTTATCGAGAATAAAGCGCTCAATCGTCGTCACGGTCGTCACGGCAATACTCCTTCGTGCTTATTCGGTTATGTGGGAAATATCCAGGTTGCCGGCACAGACCATAAATCCGCTCCGGCCAATCATCGAATCTATGACAGATGTGGGCCAAGGAAAATGACCAGATAATAGACGATAGCCATCGACCAGATAAGAGAATCGGAGCGATCCAGCGCGCCTCCGTGGCCGGGAAAAATCTTGCCCGAATCCTTCAGCCCCGCCTCGCGTTTCAGCATTGATATGCTGAGATCGCCAAACAGACCGAATATACTCACCAGCAACCCGGCGATCGTCGCCAGGACAAGAGATAACCCCAGGAAATAGGCGGTGGCAATCGTCACCGCTGTTCCGATGATGATGCCGCCGACATAGCCTTCGACCGTCTTCTTGGGGCTTAGACGTGGTGCGAGCAGGTGGCGGCCCAATACCTTGCCGGCCAACCAGCTGCCGACGGCATAGGCGCTCATGTCGGCCGACCAGATGCTCATCAAAGCCAGGACTGTCCAACGCCATCCATCTTCGGGGAGGCCACGCAGCAAGAAGAAATGACTGCCGACCCATCCCAACAACATGATGCCGGCGACCATTGCAAACCAGTTAAGAGCAGCGTCGAGGGTAACCCCTCGCTCGAAAAGTGTCAAACAATAGATGAGGCCGATAAACAGGCTGAGGAAAAGCGTCACGCCCGTCAGATTAAGCGCCGGCTGCCAGGCGCCAAGGAGCAGCAAAGCGATCGCCGGGAGGAGCAGCCACAACGGCACCTTGTGGTCCAGCACGCGCATCATATTGGCATATTCCATGCCGGCCGTGAGCATCAACAACGCGATCGGGATGAAGAAATACCACCCGCCGAAGTAGGCGGCCACCAACACGATGGGGCCGACGGTCAGGGTGACGAGTAATCGTTGGAGAAGCATGATTAAGCAGCCGTCACGATGCTTCGTCTACCCGCCCAAAGCGACGGTCTCGCGAATTATAGGCGACGATCGCCTCATAAAGGTCCCGACGGCCGAAGTCGGGCCATAGCGCGGGCGTGGGATAATATTCCGAATAGGCTGCCTGCCAGATGAGGAAGTTGCTGATGCGCAACTCCCCGCTCGTGCGAATCACCAGATCGGGATCGGGCAGCCCCCGCGTGAACAGATAGGAGCTAAACAGATCCTCCGTCAGGTCCTCCGGCTTTATCCCGTCGGCCAGCATTTGCTGAACGGCATGGATGATCTCGGCGCGGCCGCCATAATTAAAGGCCACATTGAGGATCAGCCGGTCGTTATTGCGCGTCAATTCCAGCGCGCGACGTACTTTTTCCTGCAGTCTGGGGTCAACACCGGTTAAATCGCCAAGATGGTGGACGCAGACGCCGTTGGCATTCAGTTCATCTGTCTCCTGATCGAGCACGCGGGCAAAGATCCGCATGAGCGCCTGAACCTCGGTCTTGGGCCGCCCCCAGTTTTCGGTCGAAAAGGCGTAGATCGTCAGAACCTTGATGTTAAAGTCAACGCAGGCGCGGATGATGCGGCGAAGGTTATCAGCCCCGGCCTGGTGACCGGCTTGCCGCGGCAGGCCTCGCTTTCGCGCCCAGCGGCCGTTGCCGTCCATGATGATCGCGACGTGGGCCGGCACGTCCAGTGAAGACAGGTCGAACGTCTCTTCGGGGCGTCGCGCCATACTCAGACTTCCATGATCTCGGCCTCTTTGGCGCGGCCGATATCGTCTATTTGACCGATGAAGGAATCGGTGATCTCCTGCAATTGCTTTTCACCACGGGTGAAATCATCCTCGGAAACCATCTTCTCGTCCTTGAGTTCCTTCAAATCATGGTTCAGATCGCGCCGCACATTGCGCACAGCCACTTTGGCTTCCTCCACCCGACGGCCGACGATACGCGACAGATCGCGCCGCCGCTCCTCCGTCAGTCGGGGAATATTGAGGCGAATAACCTGGCCGTCATTATTGGGCATGATCCCCAATTCCGATTTCATGATGGCCTTCTCTATGGCCGACATGGCGTTGCGGTCATAGGGGCGAATGGCCAGTTGTTGCGGCTCAGGCACGGAGATAACCGCCATCTGAACCAACTGCATCTCGACCCCATAGAGGTCGACTTTCAGGTTTTCGACAAGTTTGGTAGAGGCGCGTCCGGTACGGAATGCGGCCAAGTCGGACTCCAAGGAGGTGACTGCGCCGCCCATCCGGGCCTTGGCCTCTCGCATCACATCGGCAATCATGGGATCCTCCTCATTGAAATGGATACTTCATCGGGATTTTCACCCAATAAAGCAAAAGGAACAAGGGTAAGCGAAAATCAGGCCGAAATCAGCGTGCCGACTTGTTCGCCAAGTACGAGGCGTTTGACGCTGTCTTTCTGCCAGAAGTTGAGCACCACGATCGGCATATTATTTTCCATGCACAGGGAGACGGCCGTCGTGTCGAGCACGCGCAAGCGCATGCTCAGGAACTCCAGATAAGAGATGTGTTCGAACGGATTGGCGTCGGGGTTACTCATGGGGTCGTCGTCGTAGATCGCGTCGACCTTCGTGGCCTTGATCATGACCTCGGCGTTTAACTCCATCGCCCGCAGCGCGCCGGCTGAATCAGTGGTGAAGTACGGGTTGCCCGTTCCACCGGCGATGATGACCACGCGCCCCTTGTCCATGTGGCGAATGGCCCGCAGCCGGATATACGGCTCGGCGATCGTCCGCATTTCAAAGGCGGTTTGCACCCGCGTGACAACGCCGGCGCGCTCCAGCACATCCTTAAGGGCCAGCGCATTCATCACCGTGGCCACCATGCCGATATGATCGGCCGTCGAACGCTCCATGCCGGCTTGCGTGCCGACCGAGCCGCGCCACAGATTCCCCGCCCCAATCACCAGCGCAACCTGGACGCCCAGATCGTGAACATCTTTCACCACTTGGGCGACCTCGGCCGCGCGGTTGGGGTCAATTCCAAAACCACCCTGGCCTGCCAGGGCTTCGCCGCCCATCTTCAGAAGAATACGTTTATATTGAACATCAGGCATAACAGACAATTGTCCTTACCGCTTTTCTCACTTACTCTGAATCAGGCGCGGTTGGCTCCCCCGATACCCGACTAATCTTCCAGCGATTCGCCCAGTTCGTAGCGGGCAAAGCGGCGGACGACGATGTTCTCGCCGGTTATGCGGATGGCGTTGGTTAGCATATCCTTGATCTTGACGCTCTCATCCTTGATGAAGGGTTGCTCCATCAGACAGAACTCCTCATAGAACTTGGTCATACGACCGGTAACGATCTTGTCGACGATCGCCTCCGGCTTGCCTTCGGCCAACGCCTGAGCCTTCAGCACGGCCAACTCACGCTCCAGTTCCGCGGCGGGAACCTCGTCCACAGTCAGGAAACGCGGCGAAGAGGCGGCGATGTGCAGCGCCAGTTCATGGGCCAGCTCGCGGAAATGGTCGTTGCGAGCCACAAAGTCGGTCTCGCAATTCAATTCCAGCATCACGCCGACGCGATTGCCGGGGTGGGCATATAACTCGATGATGCCCTCATTAGCCGAGCGATCGGCGCGCTTGGCGGCGCGGGCCGCTCCCTTCTCGCGAAGCATGTCGACCGCCTTGTCGAAATCTCCATTGTGCTGCTCGAGCGCCTTCTTGGCCTCGAGAACGCCCGCGCCGGTGGCCGCGCGCAGCTCTTTAACCATCTCGGTTGTAATTGCCATGTCGGTAAAATCTCCCTAACCCTTACTCGGACTCCTCGTCCCTTATTTTTTCTTCAACTTCCGAAATAACCTCTGCCACTTCTTCATCCAGATCCGCCGCATCTTCCTCGGAAGCCGCGGCCGAAGTCGATTCACGAAGCTTCGCCAGCGTGGACGCACCGAGCAACAATTCGTCCTCCGCATCCTCCATCCCGTCGAAGCTTTCGTAGCGGTAGCGGTTGAAGTCGGTCACTTCCACGTCCAGCGTTTCCTTGCGCGAAGCCAGACCCTCGAGCGCAGCGTCGGCCATCTTGCCCACAATGAGCTTGATGGCGCGGATTGCGTCGTCGTTGGACGGGATCACGTAATCGATGGCGTCGGGATCGCTGTTGGTGTCGACCACGCCGATCACCGGAATCTTGAGCGTGTTCGCCTCGCGAATGGCCGTCTCTTCGTGGCTGACGTCGATGACAAACATCAAAGCGGGCAGATCGCGCAAATCACGAATACCGCCCAAACGCAGATTGAGCTTTTCGATCTCGCGCTCAATGCGCAGGCGTTCCGTCTTCTTCAGCAGGTCAAACTCGCCGGCATCGCGGCGGGTTTCCAGTTCGCGCAGGTAATTGATGCGCTGGCGAATGGTCCGCCAGTTTGTCAGCGTGCCGCCGAGCCAGCGATCGTTCACATAGGGCTGGGAAGCGCGAGACGCCTCGCGGGCGACGGTCTCCTGGGCCTGGCGC
This sequence comes from Promineifilum sp., assembly GCA_018058545.1. Classification (GTDB taxonomy): domain Bacteria; phylum Chloroflexota; class Anaerolineae; order Promineifilales; family Promineifilaceae; genus Promineifilum. Next base: position 5,629 of record JAGOZU010000148.1, read on the forward strand.
TTGGTGCCCACGAAGAGCACGTCGCCGCCGGCGGCAACGGTGTCGCGAATCGCGTTATAGGCATCTTCGATCAGGACGATCGTCTGTTGCAGATCGAGGATATGGATGCCGTTGCGCTCGGTGAAAATATACGGCTTCATCTTCGGGTTCCAGCGACGGGTCCGATGTCCGAAGTGCACGCCTGTTTCCAGAAGCGCTTTCATTGAAACGATGGCCATGAGGTTATTCTCCTTTACTTGTTTTATTCTTCCACGCCCTTCATCCTGAACCGGAACTTGCATGGCCGGGGCAGGCAACAACTCTCCTGGGGCGATCTCCATTGGCGGAGATTCCGGAGGGCTGTAACTCACCCGTGCAAGCACAACCGCTTCAGTCCAGGCGTGTGTGAACTGTTAAATTTGCCTTTGCTAACCGGGGATGGGCAGCGAGGGCAGAAAACCGATGTGATTATATAGAAATCGGGGAAAT
>JAGOZU010000068.1 GCA_018058545.1 Promineifilum sp.
TGACCAGGTTTTCCAGGTAGGTTCGATCGCTGTCACTGAGGTGAACATGTTCCTTTTTCATGCCGCCAGCGTACCGCTCTTTTATACCTGGCGCAATACTTTGAGTTAAATTATGTTACAGAGTATTTAAATCCCCAAGCCCGACGAATTATGCAATTTGGTCAACAAGATCAATTAAATCCGGGGGGGGGAGGGGGCCTGGTTGTTGGTGTTCGTCGTCGAACTTCCGGTTGCACCAGGGCAATCGCCTTATTGGCGGCCGCCACATTCGATGACACATCGCGCGGCATCGAGTAAAATGATGGTGGAGGTTTTTTGAGCATGACAACGATGGATGGCAAGTATTATCTGGGCAAGGTGTGGGACCCTAAGACGACCAAGTTAACCGATGAGGCGTTGCGTTACGACTCCGAGGATCTGACGACCCATGCCGTCGTCGTTGGCATGACCGGCTCAGGCAAGACCGGCTTGTGCGTTGGCCTGCTGGAAGAGGCGGGCCTCAATCGAGTGCCCGCGCTGATGATCGATCCCAAGGGCGATCTGACCAACCTGCTGCTGCACTTTCCCAATTTGTTGCCAAGCGACTTTCAGCCATGGATAAACGCTGACCAGGCCCGGAAAGAAGGCAAATCGGAGGAGCAGGTTGCGACCGATACGGCCGCCATGTGGAAGAAAGGCTTGGCTGATTGGGGCATCGAACCGGATCGGCTGCAGGCGCTGGCCGATAGCGTTCAGTTCACCGTCTATACCCCCGGCGCGACGGCCGGCGTACCCCTCAGCATCATGGCCTCGCTGGGCGTGCCGGCCTTGCCGTGGGAGGGCAATGAGGAAGTTCTGGGCGAGCAAATCAGCGGCACGGTAACGGCTCTGCTCAGCCTGACCGGCATGAAGGAAATCGACCCGGTTCAGAGCCGCGAACACATCCTGCTCTCCAACATCATGGCCAACGCCTGGAAACAGGGCCACAGCCTCGATCTGGGCGAACTGATCATGCAGGTTCAGACGCCGCCCTTTGCCAAACTGGGCGTTTTGGATGTGAACTCGTTCTTCCCTGAGAAAGACCGCTTTGGTCTGGCCATGCGCATCAACAGCATGTTGGCCTCGCCCAGCTTCCAGACCTGGATGGAGGGCGATCCGCTCGATATTCAGAGCCTGCTCTACACGGCCGACGGCCGTCCCCGCCACTCCATCTTCTACATCGCCCACCTCAGCGAAGAGGAGCGGATGTTCTTCGTCACGCTGCTCTACTCCAACATCGAGACCTGGATGCGCGCCCAGAGCGGCACGACCTCATTGCGCGCGCTGGTCTACTTCGACGAGATATTCGGCTATATGCCGCCGCTGGGCAATCCACCATCGAAAACGGTCATGCTGCGCATGCTGAAGCAGGCCCGCGCCTTCGGCGTCGGCATGTTGCTGGCCACGCAGAACCCGGTCGATATCGACTATAAAGGTTTGTCCAATACCGGAACGTGGTTCATCGGCAAACTGGGCACCGAACAGGACAAGGCCCGATTGCTCGACGGTCTGACCAGCGCCACCACCGGAGCGGTGGACATCAAGGAGCTGGATCGGCTCATCTCCGGCATCGGCAAGCGGGTTTTCGTCATGCGCAATGTCCATGAGAAAAAACCGATGCTGTTCCAGACCCGCTGGGCCATGAACTATCTGGCCGGTCCATTGACGCGGACGCAAATCCCAGCGTTAAACGCACTGGTTGGCGCGGAGCGGGCGCAACCGGCAACATCGGCCGCGTCACCGCAAGCCCGCCCGGCCATGGCCGGCGCTCCCCCATCTCAACCGGCCGCGACTGCCGCGCCTGATCCGGTCGGGACGATGACCCGCCCGCCCGTGCCTGCCGGTGCGGGAGAGTATCTCCTGCCGGCCAATCTGTCGCTGACCGAGGCGGCCGCCGAGCATCGCTACAATCTGGACGCCGGAACGCGCGAATCGGGCATTCTCTATCGCCCGGCGCTGCTGGCCCAGGCCGAGGTACGGTTGGCCAATGCCCGATATAACCTGACCACCGATACCGTCTGGACCGCCCTCATCCCCGAGCCGGAACCGCAGGCCATCATTCGCTGGGAGGATAACCACAACCCGCCGGTAGATGATCGGAAACTCGACCGCGCCCCCCTGCGCGATGCCCGCTTCGCCTCGCTCAGCGGGCCGCTGGCCGACGCCCGGCAGATGAAGTCGCTGGAGGCTGATTTCACCGATTATGTCGTCCGCAACGGTGCGGTCAATATTCGAGCCAACGACAAACTGAAGGTCTATGCCGGGCCAGATGTCAGCGACGAAGAGTACGAAAAGATGTGCCGGGAGGCGGCCGACGACCTGATGCAGGCGGAGCTGGACAAGGTCACCGCCAAATTCGACACCCGGAAACGCTCACTGGAAGACAAGCTGAAGCGGGAGGAGAGCAAGCTGAACAAAGAAGAGGCCGACCTCAAGTCTCGTCGCGGCGAAGAATACATGAAGCACGCCGAGACACTGTTGGGCTTTCTTGGCGGCAAGCGTCGCAGCCTAAGCTCTTCGCTCTCCAAACGGCGCATGGCCGAGAACGCTGAAGCCAAGGTGAAGGAGTCGGAAAGCGCCATCGAAGACTTCAAGAAGCAGATCGACAGCCTGCAAGAGGAAATAGAAGTGGCGCTCAATGAGGTTAGAGAAAAGTACGACGGGCTGATTGCCGAGACGAATGAGATCCCCGTCGCGCCGAAGAAGACGGACGTGCGCGTGGTCATGTTTGGCGTGGCCTGGGTGCCGTACTATCTGGCGGAGAGCGGCGACCGCCAGGTGGAAGTTCCGGCCTACGGTGTCGGCTAAACGACCTCATTCCTTCAGAGAGTGACGTTGTCCGGTAATTATGTCAACTGCGGAGTCGTAAGCAAGCTATTCCGCCACCCCGTAAAATCAATGCGCGCCGAGTCGCTGTCAAAGGCCCACCTTGACTGGCATGGCCTGGACGGCGACCGGCGTTGCGCTTTTGTCCGCCAGCGGGCGAACAGCGGTTTCCCCTGGCTCACCGGGCGGGAACTGCCGGAGCTATTGCTCTACACACCCCACTTCCTCCATCCGGACGATCCGCGGCAATCGCCCATTGTCGTCACCACGCCCGACGGCCGCCGGTTGCCGCTGGAGGCCCCGGAACTGCTGGAAGAACTCCAGCGATTATGCGGCGAAGAAATTTACCTGCTTAAGCTCGGCCGCGGAACCTACGACAGCCAGGTATTGTCGTTGATGTCCACGGCCAGCATCGCCGCTCTGGGCGCGAGCGCAGACATGGAACTGCAAAGCGGTCGTTTTCGTCAGAATGTCATCATCGAGACACGGGATGGACGGCCGTTTCAGGAGGAGGAGTGGCTGGGCAGAACGCTCATCCTCGGTGCGGACGATAACGGGCCGCGCATCCACCTGACCCGCCGCATCAAACGCTGCGTCATGGTCAATATCGACCCGCACACGGCCGCGCGCGACGCCCGCGTGCTGAAGACAGTGGCGCAAACGCGCGACAGTTTCGCCGGGGTTTATGCGTCCGTGGAGCAGCCGGGGATTATCCGGGTTGGCGATCCGGTTCGAGTGGCGGCAAGCTAGTCGGCCGCCAGAGCCACATCATCCACAATGCCGACGACCACCGCCCGGATTGGCGCGGTCCGTTCGTTGAGCACTTGCCTCGCTCCGTTGCCTTCGTCCAGCACCAGCACCCGGTCGCCCACGCCGGCGCGGGCCGCGTCGACGCAGATGTCATAGTCGGCCGTCGGTTGACCATCGAGGTCAAGCCGCTCGACCAGCAGCAACTTGCGGCCGTTGAAGGCTTTGTGTTTGATGGTGGCGACGACTGTCCCGGCTACTTGTCCGATGTACATACGAACCTCTTTCTCAAAGCTAATCCGGCCAGGGTGTGCCCGTTTGCATTGCGGTCGCATATTCCTGAAGCCGATGATCATCATGCCCGCGAATCTGCGCCAGGAAGGGAAAATCTTCCGGCGTAATCATCAACTTTGCCAATGGCTCGACCGGCACGTCGCCGGCAAGTTGGGCTATCTGGACTTCAAATGAGCCGAATGCCAAAGACGGTTGCGCCGAGAAAGTTTGCCGCGGCAAGAGATAGACCCAGCCGGTTCGCCAGGGTTGGCTCGCCAGAGCCGATCGGCTGATTGAGAAAACATAATAGGGGCCATGCACCCCACCTGTCTCGTCGACCAGACGAACGCAGGCGTTGCTGACGGAATCCACTCTTTCGCGATCGACAATGGCGAAGAACATGGGCCACAGCCCGTCCGAGGCGGCATAGATCGCATTCCGGTTGCCAAAATCGTTGAGGTCGTTCGATTGTCGTGGCTCGAACAGGGCTATATCCCCGTTACCCGAGCCGTGCAAGGCGATGTCTCGATGATCGGCCACATGGCACAGGAACCGCCATTTGGCCCAGGGCAATGTGTACCGGATCGTCGGGCAATCACCACCGGCGAGCGTGGTGTCGAGCAACGCATCGAAGGCCGCCTGTGCTTCTTCGTCGTAGTTCGCGCCGGGACGGGTCAGCCAGTAATCGGGCAGCACCATAGGGGTGACTCCTTGCGGGTGGGCAGCGGTTGGCGAGGTCGCCAAGGGGCATCAGCCGCTACAAATCCACGTCATCCACAATCCCCACAATCGCATGATCGACCGGGACGAACGTTTCCGGCAGGGCTTGGGCTGCCTCGCGGCTGCCGACGATGAAGACCAGCTCGCCCGGCGCGGCCTGAGCCGTGGCGTCGGCGGCCACGACGGGGTCGCCCGCGGGCTGCTGCGTCTTGCTCAAGGGCTGCACGATCAGGAACTTTATCCCCTGAAGGCCCTCATATTTTCGTGTCGCCACGACCGTACCCATCACGCGCGCCAATTGCATATCAACTCGGCAGCCAGGCGAAATGATCGCCGAATCGGCCGCTCCCATTCACGTTATCCCACATCTCGCCATGGAGTCGGGCGATGACCGCCCGCCGAATCACCTGAGCGGACACGACATCGCCGCCGATAGCCACGGCCGCCTCCACATCGGACACCGACCCGCCAAATAGCGCCAGACCCTTGCCGCCCAGCCCGTCGCCCAGCCGCAGCTGATTGAGCCGCACCTCGGCTCCCTTCAGCCCGGCGTCGGCGGCCAGGATGCCCGCGGCCACGGTAGCCGTCTCCACGATGCCCAGGCTCTCGGCGTCGGCCGTGGCGCGCTCGCCTCGCAGCGCGGCCACGACGCCGGGATGGACGTTGGGCAACAGCAGCCGGTCGCGCACGAATTCGGCCGCGACCAGCAAACCGGCGTCCACAGCCTCGGTCACGTCGGCCACCTCCCCCGTCACCAACACCAAAAAGTGACCGGGTTGAATCGTCCCGGCCAGGATACGCTCCACCGGGGCACGTTTCACCATCGCGTCACCGGCCTCGATGCCGGCGGCGATGCTGTGGAACTCAAGCAGGGCCAGTGCGGGTGCGGTCATCAGACGATGCGGAACGAATCGACCAGCGTACAGCGACGGATGCGGCTGAAGCTGATCGGGCCGGTCAATCCCTCGCCGGTCGGGCTGGCGATGGTAAACGAGCAGAAGCCCTCGCCGCCATAGCCCAATCCGGCCAGACAGGGACCGTTTTTGACGAAAATGCTGCAATCGATCTCCCGCGCCATGCGGCTCAGGTTATCGAGATTTTTGGAATGCATGACGGCCGTATGGCGGAAACCGTGTTCGGCTTCGACGGCCAGATCGATGGCCTCGTCGGCGTTGGCGACGCGCACGACGGGCATGATGGGCATCATCTGCTCCGACCAGACGACGGGATGGTTCTGATCCACCTCGACGACGATCTGGCGCACTTCCGGCCCGGCGCTGATGCCGATCTCGGCCAGCAGCACGGCCGCGTTCTTGCCGATGAAAGCCTTGTTCATGTCGGCATATTTGCGCGGGCCATGATCGGCGACCGTCACCGCCTTCCACAAACGATTGAATTGCCACGAATCGAGGCGTACCGCGCCGTGGGCCGTCATGGCCCGGACGAGATCGCTCGCCACCGAATCGACTACGAACGTCTCTTTCTCGGTGGTGCAGACGATGTTGTTGTCGAATGAGCCGCCGATCACGATGTCGCGCCCGGCCTGGACGATGTCGGCCGTCTCATCGACAACGACTGGCGGGTTGCCCGGCCCGGCACAGACAGCGCGCTTGCCGCTTTGCATGGCCGCCCGCACCACGGGGGTGCCGCCGGTGACAACCAGCAACCGAATAAGCTTGTGGGTCATGAGCGCCTGGGCCGATTCCAGCGTCGGGTTGGCGACACAGGTCAGCAGGTCGGCCGGACCACCGGCGGCCATGATGGCCCGGTTGAGGATCTGCACTGTGCGGTTCGACGCGCCCCTGGCGTTGGGGTGAGCATTGAAGACCACGGCGTTACCGGCGGCGATCATGCTGATGGCGTTGCAGATGACGGTGCTCGTCGGGTTCGTGCTGGGGGTCAGCGAGCCGATGACGCCGTATGGCGCATATTCGACCAGCGTCAGGCCATGATCGCCGCTCCAGGCGTGGGAGGGAAGCGCCTCGGTGCCGGGAGCCTTGTCAGCGTTGAGGACGTTCTTGAGCACCTTGTCCTCGACGCGGCCCATGCCCGTCTCTTTGTGGGCCATCTCGGCCAGCGGCAGCGCGTTCTCACGGGCGGCCCGGCGCATGTGGTCCACCATATCCTGCCGGATGGCCAGTGGCAAGGTATTGAGGCGCACAAAGGCAGCGCGAGCGGCGGCCGCGGCCTCATCCAGCGTGGGATAGATGCCGTAGTCGCCGACGGACGCCGACGCAGCCGGAGCGTTGCCATAGCCGCCCGACGGTCGTGGTGCGCCTGACGGTCTCGTCGCGGGAGGTTCGGCCGCCGGGGGCGGGGTTGGGGCGGTCGCGCCGCCAACCTCGCGCATCACGCGGTCGATGATGGACTGAATCTCGCGATCATTCATGGGTTGAGCCATGGCCACATTAACCTTGGGAACCGACCGCCGGAAGGCTGCTGGTCACTATCCGCTCTCACCCTTGTTGTATTTCTCGCGGCCGTCCACTTCCCACATGTCGACGATGGCCATGACGACGGCGTCGCACGGCCGTTTGTCGGTCATGACGGTTTGTCGCGCCGAGCTGCCGGTGGCGACCATGACGACCTCGCCCAGACCGGCCCCCACGGCATCGGCGGCCACGACATAACCGCGGTCTTCCTCGTTATCCACGGTCAGCCGGCGGACGACCAGAAACTTGAGGCCATCGAGCGAGGCATCCTTCTGGGTGGCCACCAGCGTGCCGACCACTTTGCCGAGAAACATAAGTTCACCCCAAATCGATCGTCATCAGTTATTCGGCGCCGGGCGCGCGGCCGAGGGGCAGCGTGCGGTCGACGTTCTCGTGCGGGCGCGGGATGACGTGGACGGAGACTATCTCGCCGATCTTCTCGGCGCCACGCGCGCCGGCTTCCACGGCCGCCTTCACCGCGGCGACGTCGCCGCGAACGATGGCCGTGACATAGCCGCCGCCCGTCTTTTCATAGCCGACCAGCTCGACCCGAGCCGCCTTCACCATTGCGTCCGATGCCTCAACCATGGCGGCGAAACTACGGCACTCGATCATGCCCAATGCATCTGTCATTTCCAACTCTCCATCTGTGGAATTCTTCTTACTCGCTGCGTTTATTATCGGCCTCGCGGCCGGTGACACCTTCGATGGCGTCGATGGCCGCCTGATAGCCGGCCATGATATCCCGCTCGTCCCCGCCCAGATAGATACGGCCGAAGCTGCCGATGGCGCGCACCTCCAGAATATTGAGGTTGGCGCGCTTTTCGGCCTCGTTGGCAGCCAAAGCCGCGTAGGCGGCCGGGGCCACTTCCATCACATACAACGTCTGCCCGGCCAGGATCATCTGCCCGTGGCGGACGCGGTTGATCAGCTGTGTCTGATGGGGATCGAGATTGCGAATGATCTGGCTGGAGATCACCCGCGGCTTGAGCCGATCCGATTCGGCCACGCCGAGTTCCTCCAGGATGGCCGCTCCGGCGGCCCGCACGCTGGCCTGGCTGGCGGAGTGAACCTCCAGCAAGCCATAGAGCCGCTCAATGACCTGCATGCCCGGCCGCACGTCGGTGGATTTCAGGGCCACGTCGGTGATGCGATTGATCTCAATGCCGGGCGAGATCTCGATCCAGAGCGAGGCATCGCCGGGCAACGGCAGAAAGCCCCCGGCCACCGTGCCGAGAAACGCCGCGTGCTGCGGCTGCAGATTATCAAGAAAAACATAACTGCGTAGTTCAGTGTTGGACACGATTAGCGACTCCTGCGGGCATGAGGCATCGCGGTCGGTTCGGGGCGCGGGGCTTGTCGCCGTCGCGCCTGCCGCCGGGAATCGGCGGCCGCTTGCTCCAGTAAATAATGAACGCCATCGAGAAAACCTTCGTCGAAGAACCGGTTGCCGCAAATATCGCAGACATAGGCCGGCGAATCGGGCATGACCATCATGTGTTTACCGAGCTTCAACAGATAAGGCGTCGATATGGGTCGACAATGACCGATTCCACACTCATCGCAATGAATCGTATATCTCTGGTCGTCCATGATGTTATCTCCCGGCTTCCGATACGATCGCCACACCGGCGCTGGCGCCGATTCGTGTGGCCCCGGCCGCGACCATCGCCTGGGTGTCGGCGTAATTGCGCACCCCACCCGATGCCTTGACACCCAGCGACGGTCCAACGACACGGCGCATCAGGGCGACATCCTCAACCGTCGCTCCCCCCGGCCCGAAGCCGGTGGAGGTCTTGACAAAATCCGCGCCGGCCACCTTCGACAGCTGGCAGGCGATAACCTTCTCCTCGTCGGTCAACAATGCCGTCTCGATAATGACCTTCACAATAGCGTTGGCGGCATGGCTTGTATTGACCACGGCGGCGATATCTTCATGAACGGCGCGATAGTCGCGCGACTTGAGCGCGCCGACGTTGATGACCATATCGATCTCGGTTGCGCCGTCACGAATGGCCTGCTGCGCTTCGTAGGCCTTCACCGACGCGGCCGAGGCCCCCAGCGGGAAGCCGATGACCGTGCAAACCATGACGTCCGAACCCTTCAGCAGTTGGGCGCAGAGCCGGACATTGGTCGGGTTGACACAGACGGAGGCGAAATGATGCGTTCGGGCCTCGTAGCAAAGCTGAGCGATCTGGTCCTGGGTGGCATCGGGCTTCAACAGGGTGTGGTCGATCAGTTTGGCGACGTTGATGTCCTGGGGCAGCGCGCCCAGCCGCGACGTGACGCGCGTCGCCCCGGCCGTCACCACCCGGCCGACCTTGTCGGCGCAATGGGCCACGCAGCTGCCGTCACTGCAATTGCAGCCGTTGGCCTTGTGCGTAGTGGATGCGGCCGAGGAGGGCGCGGTCGATGCCCCGTCGGAAGCGCCGCCAGAAGCGCCACGCCCCAATCGCAGAAGCACTTCGCGTGTAACCTCTTCGATGACGCGCTCAACGGTGGCGGAGTCGTAGGTGGTCATGGTCATGGCAGCAATCAGTCGTCAATCCTTCATACCATCCAATCAATAGGCGGATGGCGGTTTTGCCTGTTTCATCGTTTCAATACCGGCGGCCGGTCGCGATCCTCCGGCGCAGTCAAGCGCGTCGATCTTGGCCACACGAGCCGCATGACGGCCGCCGCCGAATTCCGTGTTGAGCCATGTGCGCACGATCTGTTGGGCCAGGTTCGGCCCGATGAGGCCTGCTCCGAGCGTCAGAACGTTGGCATTGTTGTGCTCGCGGCTGTTCACGGCCGTAGCTTGATCATAACACATTGCCGCGCGCACACCAGCGATCTTGTTGGCCGCCATGCAACTGCCGATGCCCGCGCCGTCGATGATGATGCCCCGCCAGGCATCGCCCGCAGCCACCAGTCGGGCCACGGCCACGGCGATGTCGGGATAGTCGACGGGGTCCTTGCTGTGGGTCCCGCAATCGATCACCTCATAGTCGGCCGACAGCATGGCCTTGAGCATTTCCTTAAGGTCATAGCCGCCGTGGTCGCCACCAATGGCCACACGACGGCCGCCCGACACGCCCTGAACAGCCCGCGGCGGATCGGCGGGAGCAAATTGTAGCGTGATATGGCGTTCCCCGGCTAACTGGCGAGCGAGGGGAGTGATGATGGTGCCGGGGGTGAGCACGAGCGTGGTGCCGGGAGCTGTCTCGCGCAGGGCGGCCTCGTCGAGCAGCGACCGCTGAACAGGGGCATGGCGCTCGGCGTCGCCCAGTGTCCGGATGACCACTTTTCTCACCAATGCCTCGATCTCCGCTCGGCCGTCCGACATCTTTTCCCCTGTCATGAAAACCGTGAAACCTCGAACATCACAATCGAACCATGAGGTTCGGTGGTTTATGAATTAGTATGATTATGTCAAGATAAATGTCGCCCGCCATCGTCGCGGCCGCCAATTTACTTAGCTGGATGGAAACAAGTGATGCGGTATTTTCATCCACTTGCTCGGCGGCCAATAGATGACCAATGCCTTGCCCAATATATGATCTTCCGGCAGAAATCCCCAGGCATGTGAATCGCTGGAATGGTTGCGATTATCCCCCAGGACGAAATATTGCCCCTGGGGCACAACCCAACTGCTGCTATAGTCCGGGGGAGCCTGAATATACGGTTCGTCGATGGCCGTGCCGTTGACGCGCACGGTGCCGTTTTGCACCTCGATGGTGTCGCCAGGGAGGCCGATCACCCGCTTGATGAGATTCAACTCGCTTTGCGGGTGGCGAAAGACGATGATGTCGCCGCGCTCCGGCGCGTCCAGCTTATAGGCGAAGTTGCTGATGATCAGGTATTCCCCGTTAAACAAGGTGGGGTTCATGCTGTTGCCGTCGATACGATAGCGGCCGACCAGCGAATTGACGATCCAGAAGATGAAGAACGTCAACAGCAAGGTCTCGATGATCTCGCGAATGACAGAAGAGGCCGGACGGCGCGGGCTGGTGGCGGGCGTCGCTATTTCGGTTGCGATATGGGTTGTTGAAGTCGAGTGTTCAGCGACTGACATGAATCATTATCTCTGTAAAAATCCGGCCGTTCGGCCGGGTCCCGTGCATCCCTCTGGGGGAAAGCTGACCGTAAGATAATAACCTTGCCCAAAGCGAGGCGCAACACCTGCAACGAATCCTAAACGCGCTATAATGTGGCCCGAATGGACGGCACAGGTTTTCCAGGGTGGACGTTATGGGGCATGGGGCTTTCAGCTCTGGGGGCGCTGGTCGCCATCGCTTTAGCCTATCTGGCCCAATCCCCCCGCCTGCTGACGCGCCTCAGTCTGGGCAGCGAGCGCCTCGATCTGCGCGCCAAATCCTTCACCGGCTATGGCTTGGCCTTGCTACTGCTAGCTATGGGCTTTTTCATGGCCGGCGTGCCGCTGGGGCGCGGCGGGGCGGCCAATGACACGGCCGAAAGCACGCTCGCGGCCGACGACGTGGCCGGCCTGATCGAGGACGGAGACGCAACCGACATCGGCGATGCGGGAGAAGCCGGTTCGAACGGCCCAAGCGGCCAATCAGGCGCGATGGTAGGGCTGCCGACGTCATCATCGGGCGGATCCTCGGGAGCGATTGGAGACCCGGCAGCGACCCAACCGGCCGTCGGGGTGGGAGAGGTCATCACCGGCACGGCCGAGATCGTACCTCCGGGCGCGGAGACGGGGCAGCAAGCAACGGCCACCGGAACGCCTCGGCCGACAGACGCCCCAACCGCCACTCTCACGCCCACACCTTCGCCAACCCCAACGGCGACCCCAATCCTCGTGCCCACGGCGCGAATCAATGACAGCACCAGCACCCTACCCGTGCGGCAGTTGCCCGGCGGACCGGCGCTTGTCATCCTCGTCCGTGGCGACACGGTCATACCGCTCACCGGCAACGCCTTTTACCAGGGCGAGGTCTGGCAAGAAATTCAGACTGTCGCGGGTATCGTCGGCTGGGTGCAGGATCGTTTTCTGGATTACGACGATCCGATCGGAGGATGATCCCTATCTGCCCCCTCCTCAAAACATCAGTAAATATAACAAGCCCATCGAATCAATAATCAATTCGATCAGTGCCACATCATCCAGTGCCACATCATCTTGTCCAATCGTTGCGGGGTTCAGAAAAAGAAGAAGTGGCGTCGCATACGTCAGGGGGAGGAAGTACGAGGAACAAATCTACTTGCGACGCCACTTGCAAGGAGGGAAGTCCGTCAATTACTAATATAGACCTGTATCCTTACAACCAATATTACAAATTACTGCATTACCCGATTGACATAATCAGTTTCAGTTCAGCCCTTTGACAAGGTATAGTTCCGTACTATGGAACAGCTATCGAGCGGACCGTCACCTGCCCCGACGGGTCTGCCCACCACCCCACCAGTGAATAACTCCCGATTGCCGGTTCCATGGGTCATGTCGATTTCGGCCGTCGTCGTCATCCTGGCTCTGGCGACGCTCGACCTGCTCGGCATCTGCACCTGGCAATATCTGTGTGGGCCGCTGGTGGCCGAGGATATCGCTCAGGGTCGCCTGGACACGGCGCTGCCCGCGCCCCAGTCCGATCTGGCGATTGAGCAAACTTTCGTCCCCCGTCATGACGGCCTGAACGAGATCGAGTTGATCCTGGTGCGCTATGGCGGCACGTCGGATGCTCTGGAGAGCGACGACACCTTCTCCGTCGAATTGCGGGATGATACCGGGGCGCTGGTCGCCGCTGAAACACAGCCGACAGCCGGACTGGACCACAACCAGACCTACACTCTGACCTTCCCGCCCCAGCCACGCTCGGCCGGGCGACTCTATACCCTGCGCCTTTCGGGCAGCGAGGCCAACCATATCTCGGCCTGGGGCTATTCACTGGACGTCTACTCGGCGGGCGCTCTCAGCATCCTGACCGGGCCGCTGCGGCCGGAGGCGACCGCGAGCGACGCCCGCGACCTGCGATTCGTCACTCGCAACGCTCTGACGGCGGGAGAGACACTGGACGCGACCGTCGCTCCGTTGCGTCAAATCGGGCTGGGGTTGGCGGCGCTGCTCATGCTGCCCTTGCCGGGGATTCTGTTGCTGCTGTGGCTCAGGCCGCGCGGCTGGAATGCCGCCGCCTGGCTGGGCGCGGCCTTATCTCTGGGCGTCGCCGCCTGGCCTCTCCTGTGGTATTGGGTTTCGCTGGCCGGTGGGCGCTGGTCAGGGGGCCTGTTATGGGCGGCCGTGGGGCTGGGATGGTTGGCGGCTGCGCTCGTGGCCGGGCGTCGCTGGGCGAGTCGGGAGCGTAATGCTCCGACAGTCGGCCATCGACGGCCAGTGACTCTGGTCTATCTGTTGCTGGCTGTGCTGCTCCTGTTGGCGATAGCCGCCCGCTTCGTGGCCATACGCGGGTTGGCCTTTCCTCCATGGGTCGATTCCAGCCGCCACGCGCTGATCACCGCGGTCATGGTCGAGAACGGCCGCACCCCCACCGGCTATGCGCCTCTGCTGCCGGTCGACCGCTTCCCCTACCACTTCGGCTTCCATACCCTGCCAACCGGCCTGTTCATGATGACCGGCGAACCCTTGCCGGGGTTGTTGCTCTATCTGATGCAATTACTGGGCGGCCTGTTGCCTCTGACCGTTTATGCCGCCGGGTGGATGGTGACGCGGCGGCGGGTTGTGGGGCTGCTGGCGGCGTTTCTGGTGGCGCTGCCGTTCTTCTTCCCCGGCTATTACGCGACTTGGGGCCGCATGACCCAACTGACGGCGATGATGGTCATGCCCGTCCTGCTCGGCCTCACCTGGCGGGTCGGCCGCGGTTGGCCGCGCGTCTGGCCCCTCATCGGCGTGCTGGCGGCCGGGCTGTTCTTCATCCACTTCCGGGTCTTTCTGTTTTACCTGCCGTTCGCGGCAGTAGCGGCTGTGGCCCACTGGATAAACTTCCGCCGTGTGTCGGGACTGCTCAAGGCGGCCGGGTTGGGCTTGCTGCTAATCCTGCCGCGTGCGATCGAGTTATCGGCCGCTACCAACCCTATTCAAACCTTCCGGCAGTCGCAGACCGGCTACAACGACTTCCCTACGGGATACATCACGACCGGCTGGGAGCGTGTCTATCTGGTCGTGGCGGCGGTTGCCATCGGCTACCTGCTGATTGAGTTCGCCCGGCGACGGCGTTGGACGACCTTCCCGCTGCTGCTGGTGGTCTGGGTGGGGGCGCTGTTCGTACTGCTGGCCGGGGAGCGCCTCGGTCTGCCGGAGACGCTGGTCGTCAACCTGAACAGCATGTACATCACCCTCTTCCTGCCGCTGGCGCTCTTCCTGGCCATCGCGGCCGACCGCCTGTGGTGGCTGGCGGATAGCCGAACGCGGTCGATACTTCCTGCCCGATTCGCCCTTGCGGTCCTGGCGGGCATCATGCTGGGGTTGCCGGCGCTCTTCGGCTGGCGGCAACAGGTCAACATCCTGAACCGGCAAACCATTCTGGCCCTGGCCGACGACTTGCCCGCCCTGACCTGGATGAAAGAGGAGCTGCCGCGCGACGCTCGCGTCGCCGTCAACGCCTGGCGCTGGTCGGGCGTCACTTGGGCCGGGAGTGACGGCGGGGCGTGGATCGTGCCCCTGACCGGGCTGGAAACCACCACGCCGCCCGTCGACCACATCTATAATCGCGAGCTGTTTGCCGCGGTGCGGGCGTTCAACGAGGCCGCTTCAGCCGTAGAAGACTGGAGCGATCCGGCGGCCGCCGCCTGGCTCTCTGAGCAAGGGGTCAGCCACATATTCACCGGGGCGCGAGGCGGTTATTTCGATCCGGCCGAGCTTGGCCGCAACCCGGCGCTGGAGATGATCTACAACCATGAGGGGACATTTGTTTTTGCCCTTAGGTAGATTCTTCGGTATGATTCCGGTTGTTAACCTCGGTTAACTTTTGTTTGACAATGGCCAATTAAGAGCTAGAATCTTTTCCAGTTCCCGGATACGTCATTTCTTCAATGGCGTATGGACAAGTCAAACACGGAGAGAATAATGACTTTTCAACTATCCCCACTTCCCTACGCGAATGATGCGCTTGAGCCTCATATCGACGCTCGGACGATGAGCATCCATCACGACAAGCATCACGCGGCTTACACCAATAACCTGAACGCGGCCCTGGAGGGTCACGATAAATTGGCGGCCAAGAGCATTGAGGAAATCCTTGGCAATCTCGACGCGGTGCCTGAATCGATTCGTACGGCCGTGCGCAACAACGGCGGCGGCTTTGCCAACCACAACCTGTTCTGGGAGACCATGGGCCCGAACGGCGGCGGCGAACCATCCGGTGCGCTGGCGTCGGCCATCGATAAGGCGTTCGGCGGCTTTGACGCCTTCAAGGAGAAGTTCTCCAAGGCGGCCGCCACCCGTTTCGGCTCCGGCTGGGCCTGGCTCTATGTGGACGGCAACGGCGATTTGGCTGTCGGCTCCACCCCCAACCAGGACACGCCTCTGATGGAAGGCAACACGCCTATCCTGGGCCTCGACGTCTGGGAGCACGCCTACTACCTGAACTATCAGAATCGCCGGCCGGATTACGTCTCGGCCTGGTGGAACGTCGTGAATTGGGATGCTGTTGCGGCTCGCTACTCGGCCGCCGGAAAATGATTATCCACCCGAACGGACTTGCCGTCCTGACAGGCCCGGTCGGTTAATCAATATAAGGAGACAGTAAATGACTCACATCATTACCCGATTGTGCCTCCGCGACACGGCCTGCGTCGAGGTGTGTCCAGTCGAATGTATGATCCTGGGCCAGCCCGAAGCGGATTGGCCTCTGCTCTACATCGACCCCGACACTTGCATCGACTGCGGCGCTTGTGTGCCTGAGTGCCCCTATGAGGCCATCTTCCCCGAAGAGGAAGTGCCGTTTGACTACACGGCTCCGGCCGGTGTCTGGATCAACGGCCGGAAAGGCGAACTCGCCGGCGTGCCGTTCGAGGGAGAGATCGACGGTCATGCCGTCAAACTGCTCAACGGTAAACAGTTGGCCGGGGGCGAGGTAATCGACCTGACCGAAGATATTCCGGAAAATTACCGGTTCTTCTCCGAAGGCCCAGGCTACGACGCCCTGAACATGTAAGGTGGGTTTCCCACCCGGAAAGGCCGGGAATGCTCGGCCCTTCATCCGTTAAGCACCTGAACCGAATTAACTGACCTGTTTGTCTGGTTAGTTAATTCGGTTCTTTATTTTTGGAGGAATGATATGACTGACGAGTTTCGCATCGAGAAAGACTCTTTGGGCGATGTGCGAGTCCCGGCTGCGGCCTATTGGGGAGCGCAGACCCAGCGCGCCATTCACAACTTTCCCATCACCGGTTTACGACCCTATCCGGCTTTTGTGTGGTCGATGGTATTGATCAAACGTGCCGCGGCCGAAGTTAACAACGATCTGGGCTTGTTCATGGACAAGGAGGCCGGCGGCCACACCGTCACCGGTGACGACATGGCACAAGCCATCATCCAGGCCGGAGACGAGATACTGGCCGGCAAGTATGCCGATCAGTTCGTCGTCGATCCCATTCAGGCCGGCGCGGGAACCAGCCACAATATGAACGTCAACGAGGTCATGGCCAACCGGGCCAATGAAATCCTGGGCTTCGGTCTGGGCGAGAAGGGCAAACCGGTAAACCCCAACGACCACGTCAACATGGCCCAATCGACCAACGACACCATCCCCACCGCCATCCGCCTGGGCGCGCTATGGCGACTGGATGAAATGCTGGCCACGCTGGACCGGCTGGCGGCCGAGTTGCGCAACAAGGCCCGCGAATTCGACGGCATTGTCAAGAGCGGCCGCACCCATCTGCAGGACGCTGTTCCCGTGCGTCTGGGTCAGGAGTTCGGGGCCTACGCCCGCGCCATCGAGCGCGACGTTGACAAGATTCGCCAGTCGGCCGAAGGGCTGCGACGATTGGGCATCGGCGGCACGGCCACCGGCACCGGCCTCAACGCCCACCCCGAATATCACTCGCGCATGGTCAAGGTTCTCGGCCGCCTGAGTGGCTTGCAGTTGTATGAAAGCGATGACCTGTTTGAATCGATGCAGAGCATGGCCGACCCGGTGCATTTCAGTGGCGCATTGCGTACCCTGGCCCAGGACCTGACCCGCATCGCCAACGATTTCCGACTGCTGGCTTCCGGCCCCACGACGGGTCTGGACGAGGTTCGTCTGCCACCGGTGCAGCCCGGCTCGTCGATCATGCCCGGCAAGGTCAACCCGGTTCTGGCCGAAATGCTCAACATGGCCATGTTCCAGGTGATGGGCAACGACCTGACGGTGATGCTGGCCGGACAGGCGGGGCAACTGGAACTGAACGTAATGATGCCCATCATCGCCTTCAACCTGTTCCAGAGCATGGACATCATCATTAACTCCGTCAACTCCTTCATCGACAATTGCGTCGTGGGACTGACGGCCAACGCTGAGAAGGCCACCGGCTGGCTGGCCAAGAACGCCATTCTGGTGACGGCCCTCAACCCGGTCATCGGCTACCAGAAGGGGGCCGAGGTGGCCAAGGAAGCGCTGGCGACCAATCGGACCGTCCGCGAGGTCGTCATCGAGAAAGGCTATCTGACGGCCGAGATGGCTGACAAACTGCTGGATGTGACCGCGCTGACCGAGGGCGGCATTCACAAGGGTTAGTTATACGAACTCGCCCAGGCAAGTGATGGGCCGTGCGGTGGCGCGGCCCGTTTGCCTGACATGACGCCTGCCAGTACGATCCCCCGGTGATGGATGAAATGCGCCTACCTTCTGGCCTGATAGAAGAGATACTCGCCCATGCGGCTGCCCACTATCCCGAAGAGGCGTGTGGCCTGCTGGGCGGTCGCGACGGTCAGGCGACACTGTTCATTCCGGTGGAGAACGACCTGCACAGTTCCGTTGCTTACAAGATGGAGCCGCGGCAACACGTTCAGGCGATGTACGCTCTCGATGCCGCGGGACTGGAGATCGTCGCCATCTACCATTCCCATCCGGGCGGCCCGGCGCGGCCGTCGGCGACCGACGTGGCCGCAGCGCATTACCCCGATTCGGCGCAGATCATCGTCTCGCTGGCCGACCGGATGCGCCCGAAAATACGAGCCTACACCATCCGGGACGAGCAGGTGAAGGCCATCGAACTGACGATGACACTCTAACCGGCACGACGAACGGTGCAACCAAACGGCCTCGGCTGTGTTCTAACAGTGTAGTCCCAAATCCATTGAGGGAGCTTTTGACAATGCAGGCAGTTTATTTTTTATTGGCCGCGCTTATCGGTTACTTGTGTGGCTCTATTCCGTTCGGATATATCTACGTCCGCCTGTTCAAGGGCGAAGACCTGCGCACCATCGGCAGCGGCCGAACCGGTGGTACGAACTCCCTCCGCGCTGCCGGGCTTGGCGTCGGCGTGCTCACCTCGTTGAGCGACGTCTTCAAGGGCTTCCTGGCTGTCTGGCTAACGAC
>JAGOZU010000016.1 GCA_018058545.1 Promineifilum sp.
TGCTGCGCGGCATCGGCCGCGACGACGTGGAGCGCGGGCAGGTGCTGGCCAAGCCGGGCAGCATCACGCCGCACACGGAGTTCATGGGCGAGGTGTACGTGCTGCGCAAGGACGAGGGCGGCCGCCATAAGGCGTTCTTCCCCGGCTATCGGCCGCAGTTCTACATCCGCACGATGGACGTGACGGGGCAGATCACCCTGCCGGAAGGCGTGGAGATGGTCATGCCCGGCGACAACGTCAACCTGAAGGTGGAACTGATCACCCCGGTGGCGCTGGAAGAAGGCGGCCGGTTCGCCATCCGCGAGGGCGGCCTGACCGTCGGCGCCGGCGTTATCACCAAGATCATCAAGTAACAGCGAGCTGAACGAGGCGAGATATGTCGAAACAGAGAATCCGTATCCGGTTGAAGGCGTACGATCATCGTGTTCTGGATCAATCTGCCAAGCGCATTGTCGGCACGGCCGAACGCACCGGCGCTCGTGTCATCGGCCCTGTGCCGTTGCCGACCCGTCTGGAGCGCTTCACAGTTCGTCGCAGCCCCTTCATTGACAAGGACTCGCAAGAACATTTCGAGATCAGAACCCACAAGCGGTTGATCGATGTGATCAACCCCGACTCGAAGACGATTGATACGCTGATGCGGCTGAACCTGCCGGCCGGTGTGGACATCGAGATTTCGCTCTAAACACGAACGGCTATCGAGCGCCGGGAGGTTACTCGTGAAAGGTTTGATTGGTAAAAAAGTGGGCATGACGCAGATCTTCGATGATTCCGGCGTCGTGACGCCCGTGACAATAATCCAGGCCGGGCCTTGCTTTGTGACCCAGGTCAAGGATGAGGCAACAGACGGCTATAGCGCAGTGCAACTGGGTTACGGCGAAGTCTCGCTGAAGCGACTGACCAGAGGCCAGCAAGGGCATCTGGGCGTGCTGAAGGGCGAGAAGAAGAGCCGCGGCCGCAAGGACAAGGGCATTCCCGCCGTCCGTCATTTGCGCGAGTTCCGCACCGGCAAAGTCGCAGAATTCCAGGTCGGCCAGGAGCTGACGGTGGCGCAGTTTGAAATCGGCGAGAAAGTCGACGTGGTCGGCAAGACCAAGGGCCGCGGATTCACCGGCGTCGTGAAACGCCACGGCTATGCCGGTGGTGTCAAGACCCACGGCCAGTCGGATCGTTGGCGCGCGCCCGGCTCAATTGGGTCCGCCACCGAGATGTCTCGTGTACCCAAGGGTAAAACGATGGCCGGCCGGATGGGCAACGAGCGGCAGACCGCCCAGAACCTGGAGGTTGTCCAGGTTGACGCGGAGCGGAACCTGATCGCCATTAAAGGCGCGGTTCCGGGCGCTAAGGGTGGCCTGGTTATTATCCGGGACGCGAAAAAGGGCTAGGGACTATCGGCCTCGCGTCGGATAGCAAGTTGCCGGACGACTTAACGTCTTGGGAGACAGTATCATGGAACTTCCAGTTTATAACATGGCCGGAGAACAGGTGAGCACCTTTGAGCTTCCGGCTTCGATTTTTGAAGCGAACATCAATCGCGACCTGATGCATCAAGCGCTGGTGCGGCAGATGGCCAATGCCCGTCTGGGCACACACAAGGCCAAGACTCGCTCCGAGGTCAATCGGACGACGGCGAAAGCCTATCGGCAGAAGGGCACCGGCCGCGCGCGTCATGGCAGCCGCAAGGCGCCGATCTTCGTCGGTGGCGGCAAGGCGCATGGCCCACGGCCGCGCAAGTACACCAAGAATATGCCGCGCAAGATGCGTCGAGCGGCCCTTTGTTCGGCTTTGTCTGTCAAGGCGGATACAGGTGACATCGTTCTGATTGACAAAATCGCCATGGATGCACCCAAGACCAAGGTCATCGCCGGCATGCTGAAGACGCTGACCAATGGCGAAAGCACCCTGTTGCTTCTGGCGGATCGGAATGAGACGGTTGAGAAATCCGCGCACAACCTTCCTGATGTGAAGGCGCTGCGGGCTAATTATCTGAACGTTCGCGATCTGTTGGGCTATAACAAAATCGTAATATCTCTATCGGCGCTCGACGTCGTCTCCAGCTTCCTGGAACAGGAAATGGAAGATGAGTGGGTGGACGCCGGCGACGAGACGGTGGAGGGATAAGATGCATTGGCGCGATATCATCCGCCGGCCGGTAGTCACTGAGAAGGGCAACTTCCTGGCCGATGTCAATAATCAATACACGTTTGTCGTGCACTCGCGCGCGAACAAGTTACAAGTGAAACAGGCGATTGAACTGGCCTGGCCGAATGTCCGCGTAGACAAGGTTCGCATAGCCAATATGCCTGCCAAACGCGCCCGTCGCTTGCGTCGCATCACTGTGCGTAAACCGGGCTGGAAGAAGGCCTACGTCACACTGCAACCCGGCAATCGGATCGACTTGTTCGAGGGCGTATAAGTTGGCGCCTGAACTGTTGGAGAAATTACCATGCCTGTAAAAGTATTTAAGCCAACTTCGCCCGGTCGTCGCGATATGAGTGGCTTTACATTTGAAGAGATCACCCGCACCAAGCCGGAGCGGAGCCTGGTCAGTGGCCTGAAGAAGCGCGGCGGCCGCAATGTACGTGGCAAGATCACCGTGCGTCATCATGGCGGCGGCCACAAACGACTCTATCGTGAGATCGATTTCAAGCGCGACAAGGCCAATATTCCTGCTCGCGTCTCGACGATTGAATACGACCCGAATCGTTCGGCTCGCATCGCTTTGCTGGTCTATGCCGATGGTGAGAAACGCTACATCCTGGCTCCTTTGGGCGTCAAGGTCGGCGATACGCTCGTCAGCGGCCCCAAGGCGGAGATTCGCCCGGGCAACAGCTTGCCGCTGCGGAATATCCCGCTCGGCACGACGATTCACAACATCGAACTATACGTTGGCCGTGGCGGTCAATTGGTCCGTTCGGCCGGCGTCTCGGCCCAACTGATGGCCAAGGATCATCCCACCCTCGCGACTGTCCGCCTTCCATCCGGCGAAGAGCGCTATGTCTCTCAGGAGTGCATGGCGACGATTGGCCAGGTGGGGAATGTTGAGCATGGCAACGTCAAGCTGGGCAAGGCCGGCCGCAATCGACACAAGGGTGTTCGGCCCTCCGTTCGTGGCTCCGTGATGAGCCCGCGGGACCATCCCCATGGTGGTGGTGAAGGCACCTCCCCGATCGGTATGGCCGCTCCGAAGACCCCTTGGGGCAAGGTGGCTCTGGGCAAGCGGACGCGCAACAACAAATCGACGGACAAGTACATCTTCCGTCGCCGGGGAAAGAAGCGTCGTTAATTGGGTACGGCCATGGCCATTAAGATAGTGTGCCGCCGGCCGGAAAGTGAGGACTGAATATGTCACGTTCGTTGAAGAAAGGGCCATTTATCGATCCGAAACTGATGAAGAAGGTTGACGATCTGAATACCGCGAAGAAGCGCCAGGTCATTCGGACATGGTCGCGGTCCAGCACCATCTTTCCACAGATGGTCGGTCACACGATCGCCGTCTATGACGGTCGCCGCCATATTCCGATCTACATTACGGAAAACATGGTTGGCCACAAGCTCGGTGAATTTGCACCGACCCGCACATTCCGCGGTCACGTTGCCAAGTCCGAGAAGAAGGGCCGGAGGTAATCATGGCCGATACATTTGAAGTCAAGGCAATTGCGCGCCACATCCCGATTTCGACGCAGAAGGTGCGTCTGGTCGTGGACGCGGTTCGTGGCAAGGAGGCCGGCAAGGCGCTGGACACGCTGCGTTTCATGCCCCAGCGCGCGGCTGAGCCGGTATTCAAGCTAATCGCGTCGGCCGTGGCCAATGCCGAAGAGAACTACGGGCTGGAGATCGATGAACTGGTCGTTAGCCAGATTTGGGCTGATGAAGGCCCTCGTCATCGCAAGGCGCCGCATGGCGGCCGCTTTGCCGGTCGTGGCCGCTTTCGGCCCATCGTCCGCCGTTCGTCACATATCACGGTCGTGCTGGCCGAACGCGAGGTAGCCGGCTAGGCCCGGTTCTTACGAATCCGGATTTCCGGATGGAGGATTAAGTGGGACGTAAAGTACATCCAGTAGGCTTTCGCTTGAAGTCGATCCGGGATTGGAACGCCCGTTGGTATGCCGAGGGCAGTCGCTATCGCGAATTGCTGCAAGAAGATATGGCCATTCGCAAGATGATCAAGACCGATCTGGCTCAGGCCGGCGTGGCTCATGTCGAAATCGAGCGATTCCCGAACCAGGTTCAGTTAACGATTCACACGGCTCGCCCGGGAATCGTCATCGGCCGCAAGGGCGCCGCCGTCAAGGATTTGCGACAGAAGCTTAAGGATATGACCGGCAAGACCGTGCGCGTCGAGGTTGAGGAGATTACCCAGCCCGACTCCAGCGCCCAGCTCATCGCCGAGAATATCACCGGCCAGCTGGAGCGCCGGATTCAGCACAGCCGCGCCATGAAACGGGCCATCCAGCAGGCCATGCGCGCCGGGGTCAAGGGCGTTCGCATCGAAGCCAGCGGCCGTTTGGCCGGTTCCGAGATGGCTCGCAAGGAAAAGCTGTGGGAAGGCCAAGTGCCGCGCAACATGATTCGCGCCAACATGGATTACGGCTTTGCCGAGGCGCTGACGACCTATGGTCGGATCGGCGTCAAGGTTTGGGTCTATAAGGGTGAGATCTTGCCCCAGCGCGTGGAAGCCACGGACGTCTATATTAGTGAATAAACACGCTCAGAAGATGAATGATAGTCGAATGGCCATCATTCGGTGCTGTGAAACAGCGCAACCTGAGTTTTTAGCGGAGAAAGTCTTATGTTAATGCCCAAACGCGTTAAATATCGCAAGCAGTTCCGGGGCCGCATGCGGGGCATGGCCAAGGGTGGAACCACGCTGCTCAACGGCGAATACGGTCTGCAGGCCCTCGATCCCGGTTGGATCACCAGCCGCCAGATTGAGGCGATTCGCCGGACGATCGTTCGTCAGATGCGCCGTCGTGGCAAGTACTGGGTTCGAATCTTTCCGGACAAGCCGGTCACCCAGAAAGCGGCCGAGACTCGCATGGGTAAGGGTAAAGGCTCGGTCGACCATTGGGTCGCCGTGGTCAAGCCCGGCCGGATTATTTTTGAGATTTCCGGCGTGCCGGATGATATCGCCCTGGCGGCTCTGCGCTCGGCCGGCTATAAACTGCCGATTCGGACGCAGGTTGTGTCGCGCGAGGAGGCCCTCTAATGGCTAATATCGTCGAACTCAATCAGATGAGCAACGACAAGCTCGAGAGGACGCTCGAGGAAGCTCGCGAGGAGATGTTCAACCTGCGCTTCCAGAAGGCTTCGTCCCGGCTTGAGAACACGGATCGCCTGCGCCAGGTTCGCCGCGATATCGCGCAACTGGAGACAGTACTTCACCAGCGCGAATTGGCGACGGCCGCTGCCGCGACTGATTCCGAGATCGCGCCGGTGCTGAAGGGCAAGGAATGGCAAGCCAATGCGCGCTTTAACTATGAAGATAGCGCCTGGCAAGTTGAATTTAATGAGAAGGGCGGCAAGGGCCTGGCAACTGCCTGGGTCAATTTGAACAAGGCTCGCCCCAAGGGTCGTTCGGCCAAACAGCCGCGGCTGGTAGTTCGTCACGAGGTTGCGCGCTAAGCCATACGGCTGCGCACCGCATAGCGGAGAGATATTAAGATGAGAGATCAGCGTAAACGACTCGTGGGCGTCGTGACCAGCGACAAAATGGACAAGACCATCGTTGTCTCCGTGGCGACGACCATGCGTCACCCCATTTATGGCAAGGTCATCAGCCGCGTCAAGAAATACAAGGCACATGACGAGAACAACGAGAGCCAGATCGGCGATCGGGTGATGATTATTGAGTCCCGCCCTTATAGCCGGGAGAAGCGGTTCGCGCTCGTTTCCGTTTTGGAGCGAGCTGACTAAGCGAGGTTCCCAATGATACAGAAGGAAAGTCGTCTCAACGTAGCCGATAATTCGGGCGCTCGCGAACTCCTGGTCATTCAGGTCATGGGCGGGTCCCGGCGCCGATATGGCACCATTGGCGATGTCGTGACCGCGACGGTGAAGAAGGCCACGCCCAATGCGTCGGTCAAGAAGAGCACCGTTGTGAAGGCCGTCATCGTTCGCACCAGCAAGGAATATAAACGCGAGGATGGCAGCTACATCCGTTTCGATGATAACGCGGCCGTCATCCTGGACGCTGAGGGCAAGAACCCGGTCGGAACGCGTATTTTTGGGCCGGTGGCTCGCGAACTGCGCGACAAGGGCTTCGGGCGAATTTTGTCCCTGGCGCCGGAATCCTTATAGCCACGAGGGCATGAGGACTGGAAAAGGTAAGCCATGCGAATCAAGGTAAACGATACGGTAGAAGTGATCTCCGGCAATTTCAAGGGCGTGCGCGGCACTGTGCAGCGTGTCTATCCCCGGAAGCAGATGGTTGTCATCTCCGGAGTGAACGTCATTAAAAAGCACCAGAAGGCTCGTCCGACCGGCGGCCGCTCGCGTGCCCAAGGTGGCATCATCGAGTTCGAAGCGCCCATCCACGTCTCGAACGTGATGTTGGTCGAATCGGCAACCGGCGAAAAGACGCGCGTCGGCGTTCGCCGCGATGAAAACAATCACGTCGTCCGCTATGCCAAGAAGACGGGCGCGGAGCTGGATTAACGACAGGAATTATTTATAGGTGAGCCAGGCAGCCCAGAGCGGCCCGGAACCCCAATCGGCTTAATATCCGATGGGGTAGGGAAACGCGGCGGCCTGCTACTCAACCTGGAGGAACAAGAATGGCAACGAATTTTAAGCCGCTGCCCGAGCAGTATCGCGAAGAAGTGGTTCCGGCG
The DNA here is from genome assembly GCA_018058545.1 of Promineifilum sp. Classification (GTDB taxonomy): domain Bacteria; phylum Chloroflexota; class Anaerolineae; order Promineifilales; family Promineifilaceae; genus Promineifilum. Next base: position 6,834 of record JAGOZU010000016.1, read on the forward strand.
CTCATGAAGGAGTTTGATTACTCCAGCATCATGCAAGCGCCCAAAATCACCAAGGTCGTGGTTAATGTCGGCTTGGGTGAAGCGCTCGATAATGCCAAGGCGATTGAGTTTGCGGTGGCCGACATCACGGCCATCACCGGGCAGAAGCCGGTGTTGAATAAGGCCAAGCAGTCCATCGCCGGCTTTAAGCTGCGTGAGGGGCGTATTATTGGCTTGAAAGTCACGCTGCGAGGCGAGCGGATGTGGGCGTTCCTGACTCGCCTGATCCATGTTGCCTTGCCCCGTACTCGTGACTTCCAGGGGATTTCACCCGATGCTTTCGATGGCCGCGGTAACTACACGCTTGGCCTTCGCGAGCAACTGATATTCCCGGAAATCGATTACGACAAAATCGACAAGATTCGAGGCATGGAAGTGACCATCGTCACCACCGCCCGGACCGATGAAGAAGGACGACGACTGTTGGCACTGATGGGAATGCCTTTCCGGCGCGAAGTCGCTGAGGCGGCATAAGCGCGAAAGAGGCGCTTTGGAGAATACAGATGGCGAAGAAATCAATGATCGCACGAGAGACGAAGCGGAAGTATAAGGTTCGCGTTCGAAACCGCTGCCAGTTGTGCGGCCGCCCGCGCGGCTATATCCGCCGGTTCGGTCTGTGCCGCATCTGCTTCCGTGAGCAGGCTCTGAAAGGCAATATCCCTGGTGTCGTTAAGTCGAGTTGGTAGTAGAGGTGCGCTATGTCTATGACTGATCCGATTGCCGACATGCTGACGCGGATGCGTAATGCCCTGGAACGGCAGCAACCGACTGTGGCCATGCCACACTCAAAGTTAAAAGTCTCGATCGCCGATGTTCTGCGGAACGAGGGCTATATCGAGAGCTATGAAGTCGTGGAGACTGAAAAGTTCCCGACCCTGGTCATTCGCCTGCGCTACGTCGGCGGCCGTCGTGACCGTCGCTCGGTCATCAATGGCCTCCAGCGCGTCAGCACGCCCGGTCGTCGCGTCTACGTGGGCAAACGACAGATTCCCTGGGTCCTGAGCGGTCTGGGTGTGTCCATCCTGACGACCTCACGAGGCGTCATGACGGACCAGAAGGCCCGCCAACTGGGGTTGGGTGGCGAATTACTCTGTAAGGTTTGGTAGTTATAATTCGACACAAGTCCGGTTCGAGTGCGCATCGGGCGCGCCGGGCCGGGGAGGTTTGATGGTATGTCGCGAGTTGGTAAGTCGCCAATACAACTGCCCAAAGGTGTCAGCATCGACATCTCCGGCTCGACGGTCGCTGTGAAGGGACCGAAGGGCGAGCTGTCACGGATGCTCCACCCTGAAATGGCGATCGGCCTGGAAGACGGAGTGTTGAGTGTGACTCGACCGTCGGATAGCCGGCAGCATCGCTCTTTGCACGGGCTGACCCGCGCCCTGTTGAACAACATGGTCACTGGAGTCAGCGCCGGCTACAACAAGGTGCTGCTCATCGAAGGCGTCGGCTATCGCGCCGAGATGAGCGGGAATCGGCTGGTGCTCTACGTCGGATATTCCCATCCGGTCTACTTTGAGCCGGATCACGGGATTTCCTACGCCGTCGAGGATCGCGGCCGCAAGGTGATCGTCAGTGGAATCGACAAGGAGTACGTCGGTGAGATTGCGGCGCGTATCCGCAAGCAACGTCCGCCGGAGCCTTATAAAGGCAAGGGTATTCGCTACGAAAAAGAGATCGTCCGGCGTAAGGCAGGCAAGACCGGCAAGGTCTAATCCGCGCGTCAGCGAATCAGGATATAGAATATCATGGCAAATAATGTGAACGATCCCCGGAAACGGCGTCAGCGCCGCATCCGAATGAAAATCTCCGGCACCCCGGAGCGTCCGCGGCTAAACGTCTTCCGCAGCCTGAACCACATATACGCTCAGGTGATCGACGACGTCGCCGGCCACACCCTGGCCTCGGCCTCGACCGTGGACAAGGATATCGCCGAGCAGATCGCCGGCAAGAAGAAAGGCGAGCAAGCCGCAATCGTGGGCAAGATCGTCGCCCAGCGGGCGCTCGACGCAGGCATTCAGGAAGTCGTCTTCGATCGAGGCGGCTATATCTACCATGGCCGGGTGAAGGCCTTGGCTGATGGCGCGCGCGAGGGCGGCCTGAAGCTTTAATGCGGGGCGTCGTCCCGCCTAGGAGTCTACGATGGGTCAGAGAAGACAACAGAGCTTTCGCGAGCAGAAAGATGATTTCGACGAGCGTATTATCGACATAGCCCGCGTGGCCAAGGTCGTGAAGGGTGGCCGTCGCTTTGCCTTCCGCGTCACGGTCGTCGTCGGTGATAATCGCGGCACGGTCGGCGTTGGAATCGGTAAAGCCCGAACGGTGCCCGATGCCATTCGCAAGGCCCTTGAGGCGGCGCGCAAGAATATGGCGCCTGTGCCGATGTACGGCACCACATTGCCGCACGAAGTGACCGGGCATTATGGCGCGGCCAAGGTGCTCCTCAAACCGGCCTCGCCCGGTACCGGCGTCATCGCCGGCGGTGGCGTGCGTGCGGTCATCGAGGCAGCCGGCTATCGCGACATCCTGACGAAGTCGCTGGGCAGCGATAATACCCTGAACGTGATGATGGCGACGATGGACGGCCTCAACCGGATCATGGATATTCGCCAGGTTGCGAACGATCGCGGCAAGGACGTGAACGATGTCTCGCCGTTCTGGGGGCGAAAGTAATGGCCAAGTTACGCATTACCTATAGCAAGAGCGCAATCGGTTATACCGTGCGCCAGAAAGCCACCGTTAAGGCGTTGGGCTTCACGCACCTCTACCAAACGGTTGAGCATGAAGACACGCCGGCCATCCGGGGGATGATCCAGAAGATCAACCACCTGCTGACGGTTGAAGAGGTCCGGTAAGATGAAACTTAATGATCTACGCCCCAACGAGGGCGCAAAGAAATCTCGCAAGCGCGTGGGCCGGGGTATCTCGGCCGGTCAGGGCAAAACCGCCGGTCGTGGCACCAAGGGTCAGGGCGCGCGCAGCGGTGGCGTCAAGGGCGCTTACTTTGAAGGCGGCCAGCTGCCGTTGGCGCGTCGTCTGCCTTTCAAGCGCGGATTCACCAATATTCGTCGTGTCGAATATCAGGCCGTTAACCTTCATCGGTTGGCCGAGTTCGATTTTGGCGGGGAAACGGTGACGCCTGAGCTGATGGCCGCGACTGGGTTGATCAAGAAGGCTTCCGAGCGGGTAGTCGTCCTGGGTGACGGCGAGATCGAGGGAGCGGTCAATGTTCAGGCCCATCGCTTTTCGGCCACGGCCAAAGAAAAAATTGAAGCCGCCGGCGGCAAGGCGGAGGTAATTCCATTCAGCGCCTAGTCCTGACAGGCCGGCGATCGCTATTCGCCGATACTGCTCATGACTTTGTGGGAGACACGTAATGATAGAATCAATGCGCGCAGCCTTCACCTTGCCCGACCTGCGGCGGCGCATCCTGTATACCATTGGGATGCTGGTCATCTATCGCCTGTTGGCCAATATTCCGGTTCCCGGACTTGACCTCCAGGCGTGGCTGCTATTTACGTCGCAGCGGACCGGAAACTCGGTAGTTGACTTTCTTGACCTGTTGTCGGGCGGCGCGGTCAGCAATTTTTCGATCATGGCGATGGGCGTCTATCCATACATCACCGCATCAATTATCATCCAATTGCTGACGCCGATTATCCCGCAGCTTGAAGAACTGCAATCGGAAGGCGAAACGGGCCGCAACAAGCTGAATCGATACACCTATTACCTGACTGTGCCGCTGGCCTTTCTGCAGGCCATCGGTCAGATTCGTCTCGTCGGTTTCAGTCTGGCCGGCGGCGTCGAGTCGATCATGCCCAACTTCGGCTTTAGCGCGGACAACTTATTGCCGACCCTGACGACCCTGGTGGCCATGGTCGGCGGCACGATGTTCGCCATCTGGATCGGCGAGCGCATCACCGAGGAAGGCGTCGGCCAGGGTATCTCGCTGATCATTTTCGGCGGCATCGTGGCCGGTATCCTGCCTTCTTTGGCCCAGATGTTTACGCTCGAGCAAACATCGGCGCGTGTGTTCTCGATACTCACCTTCTTTATCTACCTGGTCCTGACAGTGCTGGTCATCGTCATTATCCAGGAGGGTGAGCGAAGAATCGCAGTGCAGTATGGCCGGCGAGTGAGAGGACGCAAGATTTATCAGGGTCAGAGCACCCATGTACCGTTGAAGGTCAATACGGCCGGCATGATCCCGATTATCTTCGCCCAGTCGATCCTGACTTTCTTCCCGCTCATCGCCGGACTGTTCATTACCGGCAGCGGTGGGTTCGTTGACCGGATAGCAAGCGGCGTCGCCCAGTTCGGAACGGTGACCGATCCGACTGTCGCGCCGTTTGCCTTCACAGCCTACTGGATTCTTTACTTTTTGCTGGTCGTCGCCTTCACGTTCTTTTACACCGACGTCATGATCCGGCAGCAGAACCTGCCCGAGACGTTGCAGCGCCAGGGCGGTTTCATCCCCGGCATTCGGCCCGGCAAGCGGACGGAGACATACATCATGTCCGTCGTGCGCCGGATCACGCTGGTTGGCGCGCTGTTTCTGGGCGTCATCGCCATCATGCCCGGCATCATGGCCGTCGTGGCGAAACTGCTGCGGATCGAGGGCCTGGAGCAAAGCGTGCTGGTCATCAGCGGCTCCGGCTTGATCATCGTCGTGGGCGTCGTTATCGACACCATGCGCCAGCTGGAAGCGCAGTTGCTCATGCGCCATTATGAGGGCTTCATCAAGTCATGAGGTTCATCATCTTGATCGGCCCGCCGGGAGCTGGAAAAGGCACCCAGGCCAAGATGCTGGAACAGTCACTTGGCTTGCCGCAAGTGTCGACGGGCGACTTGTTTCGTTATAATCTGAAGAATGAGACCGCGTTGGGGAAGTTGGCCCGAAGCTATATGGACAAGGGCGAGCTGGTACCCGATGAGGTGACGGTGGCGATGGTGAAAGATCGTCTGGCACAGCCGGATGCGGCCGAAGGGGCCATTCTCGATGGCTTCCCGCGCACCCAGGCTCAGGCCGACGCGCTGGAACTGCTGTTGGGCGAGATCGGTGGCCGAATCAACGTCGTGCCCAACATCGTCGTCGAATATGAAGAATTGATTCAGCGCCTGTTGAAGCGAGCGCAAATCGAGGGGCGCGCTGACGATTCGGAAGATACAATCCGAACCCGAATGCGCGTCTATGAGGCACAGACGAAGCCGCTGCTGGACTATTACGAACAGCGCGGTCTGGTGGTCAATGTGAACGGCGGACAAAGTATCGAGGCCGTTCAGCAGGAGTTGCATCGGGTGATCGAGCAGGCTCCCTGATGGCTATTGCCCGGGCCGGTGTCCGGGCAGGAGAATTGAATCATGAAGGTAACATCATCAATCAAGCGGCGTTGTCCGAAATGCAAAATCGTCAAGCGTAATGGCGTGGTGCGTGTGATCTGTTCCGATCCGAACCACAAGCAGCGTCAGGGTTAAGGGAGATAGAGAATGGCTCGTATCGCAGGGGTTGATATTCCGCGCAACAAGCGCGTTGAGATCAGTCTGACGTACATTTATGGCATTGGCCGGACGTCCAGCCACCAGATTCTCGCGGCGGCCGAAGTGAGTCCGGACACGCGAGTTCGCGACTTGTCCGAGGCCGAAGTGACCCGCTTGCGCCAGATCGTCGAGAAGGAATACACGGTCGAAGGCGATCTGCGTCGCGAAGTGGGGATGAACATCAAGCGCCTGGGCGAGATCGGCAGCTACCGTGGCCTGCGCCATCGGCGGCACTTGCCCGCTCGCGGCCAGCGCACCCGCACCAATTCGCGGACGCGCAAAGGCCCCAAGAAGACGGTTGCCGGGCGCGGACGTCGCAAGGGCGGCAAATAATAATTGTTGAGATCTGCCGGCATATGGGGCGAATTACCGTCCCATACGCCGGGTAGTCGGAGCATAAGGAAAGATGGGACGCAGAAGACAAGCACAAACGACGCGCAAGAAAGCCAAAAAGATGGTGCCAAAGGGGCAGGCCCATATCTATGCCGCCTTTAATAACACCATTGTGACGATAACTGATACCAAGGGTAATACCGTGTCCTGGTCCAGCGCCGGGGCGGCCGGCTTCAAGGGTTCTCGCAAGAGCACGCCCTATGCCGCTCGCCTGGCCGGTCAGAATGCGGCTCGTGTCGCCGTCGAGAACGGCGTGCAGGAAGTGGACGTCGTCGTCAAAGGGCCTGGCCCGGGTCGCGAGGCGGCCATTCGTTCGATTCAGGCGAGCGGCATTCGTGTGACCTCGATTCAGGACATCACGCCGGTACCCCACAACGGCTGCCGGCCGCCGAAGAAACGTCGTATTTAATCATTCGTGTTGTTGAGAGGGAAGAAGGGTGGCCAAGCCTGTAAACCTCTCCCGACCCTGACCGCTCGGCGACAAGATGTCGCTTGTGGCGGACGGTACTTAATAGGAGGTACCCAAGTTGGCGCGATATACTGGCCCTGTTTGTCGGCTCTGCCGGCGCGAGGGCGAAAAATTATTCCTGAAGGGGTCTCGTTGTCTGACCCCCAAGTGTTCGGTCGAGCGTCGCGGCTACCCGCCCGGTCAGCATGGGCGCGAGAATCAGTTCCGCCGCGGCCGCGCGTCTGACTATCTGTTGCAGTTGCGCGAAAAGCAAAAGGCGCGTCGTATTTACGGCGTCCTGGAGCGTCAGTTTAATCGATATTTTGAGCGTGCGTCGGCTCAGAAGGGCCTGACAGGCTACAACCTGTTGGCCATCCTGGAGCAGCGCCTCGATAACGTCGTCTACCGGCTGGGTCTGGCCGATTCGCGTCCCCAGGCTCGCCAGCTGGTTCAGCACGGCCATATCATGCTGAATAATCGCAAGACAAATATCCCATCGGCTCTGGTTTCCACAGGCGATGTCGTGTCCGTTCGGTCGGAGAGTAGCCGCAATACCTATTTCAAGGATTTGCGCCAGAATCTGGACGACCGTCGCGTTCCACGCTGGTTGGCGGTTGAACCCGCGAACCTGTCCGGTCGTGTGTTGCACGTCCCGACTCGCGAGGACATCGACGTTTCGCTCAACGAGCAGTTGATCGTCGAGTACTACTCCCGTTAACGGCAGTTGCTCATCTTGAAACAATCCGATGTATGGGAGTCGACGAGCACGATGGGAAGGAATTTATTCATAACTATCCCGCCGGCGGGTTCCCCACAGGGAGGTAATTGCCTTGACTATCAATAATCTTGTCATGCCGAAGGTCGAAGGGACGGCTATGTCGTCTGAATATGGCCGTTTCGCGATAGGTCCGCTGGAGCGAGGCTATGGCACCACGCTGGGCAATGCGCTGCGGCGTGTCTTGCTGGCGTCGTTGCCCGGCGCGGCCGTCACGTCCGTTCGTGTCACCGATGTGCCGCATGAGTTTTCGGCCATCCCCGGCGTGCGCGAAGATATGATGCAGTTCATTCTGCATATCAAACAGTTGCGCTTGCAGCTGGTCAATACGGATATCGCCCGCATGCGCCTGGAAGTGCAGGGCGCCGGCCCGGTCACCGCGGCCGACATTCAGGTTCCGCCGGAAGTTGAGATCATCAACCCCGACCTGTACCTGTTTACGGTCGATTCCGATGATACGTATCTGGAGATCGAGCTGATGGCCGAGACCGGCCGCGGCTATTCGCCCGCCGAGGAACGCGGCCGCTTGCCCATCGGCGAGTTGCCCGTCGACGCTATCTTCAGCCCGATTCGTCGGGTGGCCTATGAGGTCGAGAAGACCCGCGTCGGCCAGGCGGCGGACTACGATCGCACAGTCATGGAGATCTGGACCGACGGCACGATCAAGCCCGAGGAATCTCTCGCCCAGGCCGCGCAGCTCCTGATCCAGCACTTGCGACCGATCGCCGGCGTGAGTGAGGATACGTTCATCTCCGTCGAGGAAGATCGGGAAGAGGAGACGATTCCCAACGAGATCTACGACACGCCGATCGAGTCGCTTGACCTGAGCGTCCGTGTCTTCAACTCGTTGAAGCGCACGGGTATCACCAAGGTCGGCGAGATGCTGGAGATGCTGGATCGTGGCGAAGAAACGATGCTGGCCATTCGCAACTTCGGCGATAAATCGCTGGATGAGCTGAAGCAGCAGCTGCGGCTTAAGGGTTATTTGCCCGAAGAAGATGATGCCAAGCGGTCGGCCTGAGCCTCCGATGGCTGTTAGAGGAGTTTACGATGCGTCATAAAGTACATGGCCGCCGGTTGAATCGTGACACCGGCCATCGCAATGCACTGCGGCGGAACATGATCGCCGACTTGCTGGTATTTGAACAGATCACCACCACCGAAGCCAAGGCGCGAACCATTCGCCCGGCCGCGGAGAAAATGATCACCTTGGCCAAGCGCGGTCTGGCTGATGGCGAGGCCGCGTCCGCCGTCCATGCCCGCCGTCTGGCGGCCGCGCGGCTGCCCAACTCGCGGATGTTGGAGGCCGAGGACGGCACCTTTGAAGAGATAGACGTTGTGCGCAAGCTCTTTGACGAGATCGCGCCGCGTTATGCCGACCGGCCAGGTGGCTATACCCGCATGGTCAAGATCGGCCGTCGCTCTGGTGACAACGCCGACATGGCCGTGCTGATGCTGGTCGAGGATTAGTAATCGATACGTGTGACGCCTGAGTCGGAGGACAAGCACGGCCACGTCCGCGGAACCTATCGGGCTGTCGTTCAATATGACGGCACTGCGTATTATGGTTTCCAGCGACAGCGGCGCGGTGTGCCTTCGGTTCAGGCGGAACTTGAACAAGCGCTGACTCGCGTAACAGGCCAATCGGCCCGGGTTAACGGGGCAGGGCGGACAGACACCGGCGTTCACGCGCTGGGTCAGGTCATAGGCTTTACAATTGAGTGGCCAAACCGGCATGGAGCTGAGGCGCTAATTCGAGCGCTCAACGCCAACTTGCCGCGAGACATCGCCGTAACGGAACTCGTCGAGACATTTGCGGGTTTTCACCCGCGATTTGACGCCCGACGACGGACGTATGAGTATCACATTCTCAACGTCTCGATGCGACAACCGTTGAGCAGGCATCGTGCCTGGCAAGTGGCGCAAATGCTGGATCTGGAATCGATGAACGCGGCGGCCGCCTTGCTGGTCGGAACGCACGATTTCGCGACGTTCGGACGGCCGACGGTGGGCGATTCCACCGTGCGTGAGGTGTTTGTCGCGGAATGGCGGCGAGAGGGCGAACGGTTCATCTTTCGCATTTGCGCCAACGCCTTCCTGCAGCGCATGGTGCGCAGCGTGGTCGGCTCGCTCAAAGAGGTGGGCTGCGGCAAGTGGTCGGTCGACGATTTCACGGCGGCGATGACTTCGCGGCAGCGAAGCCGTTCGGCGACAGCCGCGCCGGCTCATGGCCTGTACTTGGTATCAGTAGAATATAACGATTGAAATGGACCTGATTATCCGGCCACCAGCCGGTGGAGAGGAATATGATGAAAACTTACGTGACGAAACCGGCAGACATTGAGCGCGCCTGGTACGTTGTGGATGCCGAAGGGCAAACGCTCGGCCGTCTGGCGTCGGGTATCGCGACGGTTCTTCGCGGCAAGCACAAGCCGATCTACAGTCCTTCGGTGGACTGCGGTGATTTCGTGGTTGTGATCAATGCCGACAAGATCGCCGTCACCGGCAATCGGATGGACCAGAAGAAGTATTACCGGCACTCGCTCTACATCGGTGGCCTGTCGGAAATTACCCTGCGCGACCAGTTGCAGAAGCACCCGGAGCGCGTCATCGAGTCGGCCGTGCGCGGCATGTTGCCCAAGAACACGCTTGGCCGCAAAATGTTCAAGAAGTTGAAGGTGTATGCCGGCAGCGAGCATCCACATGAGGCGCAGCAGCCACAGCCCCTGGAGCTGTAGTTCACGGATCACAGCCAGGCAAGAGGAATTATTATGAGTGAATATTTCGAGGGAATCGGCCGCCGTAAAGAGGCATCCGCGCGCGTGCGCATCTACCTTCGGGAAGCGGACGCGGCCGAAGGCCCGTCCTTCATCGTCAACGACAAGCCGGTCGAAGAGTTCTTCCCGCGCTATGGCGATTTCCAGACCCTTATCGGCCCGCTGGAAGACAGTGAGTTGATGGGCAAAGTCGATGTGACGGTTCTGGTTCAGGGTGGTGGCATCACCGGCCAAACCAGCGCTGTCCGTCTGGGGCTTGCTCGCGCGCTCGTCAAGTATGACGAGAACCTGCGCACGCCCTTGCGCGCCGGGGATCATCTGACACGCGACGCTCGCGTGAAGGAACGCAAAAAGCCCGGCCTCAAGCGCGCCCGCAAGGCTCCGACCTATACCAAGCGTTAATTCGCGCCTGGTGCAAGGCTCGGCCGGATGGCGACTGTCATCGGGCCGGCCACTCATTGAAATATGACCATCACGATTGTTGGTCTTGGCCCGGGAGATGCCGGCCTGATTACCCGTCAGGCTTGGCATCTCCTTTCCGCGGCCGATGAAGTCTATCTCCGAACCGGTCGCCACCCCGCGGCTGCCCAACTGCCCGCCCATCTCCAATTGCATACCTTCGATGATGTCTACCGCGATTCGGAGGAGTTCGCCGAGGTCTACCGGCGCATCACCGCAGAAATCCTGCGATTGGGGGCCGAGAAGGACCTTATTTATGCCGTTCCCGGCAGCCCGTACGTGGGTGAGACGACAGTGACTGCCATCGTCGAGGGCGCGGCGACAATCGGAATTCCCGTTGAGGTCATAGCCGGCTTGAGCTTTGTCGAACCTATGCTGGCCTCGGTGGGCGTCGATGGCCTGGACGGCATCCAATTGTTTGACGCCATCGATCTTGCGGCGATGTCTTTCCCACCCCTTAACCCGGACGTTCCGGCGCTGCTGGGCCAGGTCTACAGCCGCATGGTGGCCGGGGACCTTAAGCTGTCGCTGATGAGCATTTACCCGGCCGAGCATCGGGTCGCTTTGGTTCATGCCGCCGGGGATGTCTCCCGCGATGTCGAGTGGATGCCGCTGTATGAGATAGACCGCAGCGAGCGCATCGCCCACCTGACGAGCCTGTACATCCCGCCGCTGCCCGTCAAAGCCGGGTTGCCGGCGCTGGCCGAAACCGTCGCTATTTTGCGTAGCCCGGGCGGTTGTCCCTGGGACCAGGAACAGACGCCCCAGAGCATGCGCGGGGGCTTCCTGGAGGAAGCCTATGAGGTGTTGGCCGCGCTGGACGCCGACGACAGCAAGAACCTGTGCGAAGAATTGGGGGATTTGCTCTATCACATCCTTATGCAGACGCAGATGGCAACCGAGGGAGGCGACTTCACCCTATCCGATGTCATCGCCGGCATCGAGACCAAGCTCAAGCGTCGCCATCCTCATGTCTGGGGCGACTGGCAGGTCAGCAGTTCGGCCGAAGTGTTGCGCAATTGGGAGTTGTTGAAGCAGCAGGAGAAAGCGGAGCGCCCCAGCCAACCATCTTCATCTGAACTGGACGGGATCCCTGTGAATTTGCCCGCGCTGGCGAGGTCACAGAAGATCCAGACCCGGACGGCCAGGACGGGTTTCGACTGGCCCGATATCTCCGGTGTCTACGACAAGTTGACCGAAGAGATTCAGGAGTTACGCGAGGCAGCCACGCCGGACGAGCTACGTCTTGAATTGGGCGATGTTTTATTTGTCGTCGCCAATTTGGGGCTGTGGCTGGGTGTTGAGGCGGAGTCTGCCTTGCGCGAGGCGAACGAGCGTTTTGGCCGCCGTTTTCGTCTGGTTGAGCGTCTGGCGGCCGATCGCGGCCTTACCCTCAACAAACTGTCCTTTGCCGAGCTTGACCATCTATGGGAGGAAGCTAAGGCTACCCTTGCGTAAACGGCCGTTGCTGATAAAGTAGCCGATGAACCTTTCTGATCCAGGTTCTTCTAAACGATTGTGACGGCAGTACTGAATGTTACCCTTCTGGCTCTGGCCGGTTTGTCGATATTAGGAGCCTTCTACTATGCAGTAAGAGGGATCGGCTCCAAGTCTGATGCCCAACGCCAGGCTTATAATGTCGGGCAGGTGGAGGCCAAGCGTGTCGGCCGGATGAATCTGGTTCGCGCGGCCTTTCTCTTCATCCTTGGTTTGCTCTTTTTGGGCGCATTTGCTGCCCGACCGTATATCGCCCGCGTTGTGACGATTGCCAGGCCTACCCCGGTCGTGCCCACCGTCGATGCGGCCGCGACACAGGAAGCCGCCACCCGCGCTGCGCCAACTGTTGAGCCGACGGTCGAGGCCTCACCAACCAGCCCGCCCGCTTCGCCGTCTCCGGAAGCGACGATTATGCCGACAGATACTCCGACGCCGGCCACAGCCGTGGTCAGCAGCGGCGTGGGGGTTTGGCTGCGAGGCGCGCCCAGCACCACTGGCGAGCAGCTGGAATGGCTTCTGGACGGGACCGTGGTGACCTTGTTGGCCGGGCAGGAGACGGCCGATGAGTTGCTATGGCAACAGGTTCGCACCGAGAAAGGCGTGGAAGGGTGGGTCGCCGGCGATTTTCTGGCCCCCAACGAACCCGAACCCTGATCGCTCCCCGTTGTTTATTCCTCTTTGGTTAGGTAACTTGTTCGCCAAGAGCTAATCGTCGGCCGCTTCGACCCACGTTGGGACGCGCATGGCCTGGGGCGATTGGTGGCGGAAGTAGGTGTCGTATAGCTCCGCGTAGTGGCCGCCGGCCGCCATCAGCGATTGGTGGCTGCCTTCCTCGATGATCCGCCCCTTTTGCAGGACGATGATGCGGTCGGCCGAGCGCACCGTCGACAGGCGGTGGGCGATGATGATGGCTGTGCTGTTGGCGATGATCAGGTCGAGCGCCTGCTGAATTTGTGATTCCGTGAACGGATCCACGCTGGCTGTGGCCTCGTCGAGGACGAAGATGCTCGGCGCTTGCAGCAGCACCCGCGTCAGGGCGACGAGTTGGCGCTGGCCCATTGACAGACGACTGCCGCGCTCGCCGACGTCGCTGTAGATGCCGTCGGGCAATGTCTCCAGCCATTCTCCGTTGCCGATGCGTCGGGCCATGGCTTTGATTTGTTCATCGGAAGCCTCCGGGACGGCGTAACGAATATTGTCGGCCACCGTTCCGGCAAAGAGGAACGGCACTTGCGACACGATACCGATTTGGCTGCGGTAGCTCCGTAAGTCAAACGTGCGAATGTCCCCGCCATCGACGGTGATCTGTCCTTCCTGGAACTCGTAGAAGCGGGCGATCAGCTTGATGATGCTTGATTTGCCCGCGCCGGTGTGGCCCACGAGGGCGACGCTCTCCCCCGGCTGGATGTGCAGGTTGAAGTCGTCGAGGATTTGCTCCTGTTCTGAATAGCGGAAGGTGACGTGGTCGAAGCGGATGTCTCCCTCCAGCTTGCCCACAACGATGTCATCAGTCTGGATGACGCTCGATTCGGCGTCGATGAGGCCGAACACGCGCTCGGTGGCGGCCAGGCCGGCCTGGAATTGGCTCCAGAAGGCCGACAGGTTGGTGACCGGGAACCAGAAACGATCGACTGTGGTGACGAAGAGGTACCAGGAAGCGATGGAAATAGCTCCGGCAATGGCGCTTTGGCCGCCGAAATAGACCAGCATCGCGGTTCCCAGACCGGCCAGGGCGTTCAGGGTTGGGAAGATATTGGACAGTACGAACGCGCGCCGAATGTTGATCCGGTAGGTTTGGTCGTTGACCTGCATGAATTCTTCGTAGATGGCTCCTTCCTGGCGGAAGTTCTTGGCCACCCGGATGCCGCTGACCGCTTCCTGAATCTCCTTGTTCACCTCCGCCAGGGCGCGCGAGCTTTGGCGGGTGACGCTGCGCGCCAGCCGGCGGAAGGCCAAGGCGACCACGGCGACGATGGGGGTCATGGCCAGGACGGCCAGCGTCAGGCGCACGTCGATCGTCACCAGCACAAAAATCAGGATGAAAGCCACGGCCAGTTGGTTGATTACGTCCATGGCGATGGTGACGACATCGCCGAATTCCTGGGTATCGCTGGTGATGCGGCTGACGATGCGGCCGGTGGAATATTCGTCAAAGAAGGACAGGGCTTGTCTCATGGCGGCGTCGAAGGCATCGTCGCGCATGGTCATGAGGACGTCGGCGACGACCTGGGCTGTCAGATAGCGCCGAATGAGCGACAAACCCCACACACCGACGCCGACCACGAGCACCAGCAAGGCCAGACCGACAGGAAAGTCGGCCGATGAGGCGCTTTCCAGACTTTTGGCGATGGCGATCGGCATAGCCGCGCCCAGCCCGGCCATGATGAAGATGGCGATGGTGATGATCACCATCTTCCATTTGTAGGGTTGGAAGTAATGGAGGATCCGGACGACCAGTTCCTTGTCACTGTAGACACGGTCGTAGCGTTCGGCATCCAGCCCACGGGTTAGTGCTGCCATAAATTAACTCGAAAATCAGAGAATTTTCAGGCCGAGCAGGGATGCAGCCAGGCCGACGGCCAGCTCGGCCGTCTTGTTCATGTCGTCCAGGATGGGATTGATCTCGACGATGTCCAGCGACTCGACACGGCCACTGTCCCCCAGAATTTCCATCAGTAAATGCGCTTCCCGATAGGTCAGGCCTCCGGGAACGGGGGTTCCCACGCCGGGCGCGAAGGATGGATCAAGGCTGTCCATGTCGAGGCTGACGTGGATGCGGGGCAAGTGGCGCAGGCGATCGAGGGCTTGCCGGGCCACGACCGCCATACCGAACTCGTCAACGTGGCGCATGGTAAAGGCATGGATTCCACTGCGGAGGAGGCGTTCCCGCTCGATGGTGTCCAAATTGCGCAGGCCGATTTGGACGACTTGCTGAGGCATCACTGTCGCGCCGGGAGTGCCGATATTGACCAGTTCGTCCGGCCCCTCACCGACAAGAGCGGCGACGGGCATCCCGTGGATGTTGCCGCTGGGCGATGTCTCCGGAATGTTGAAGTCGCTGTGAGCGTCGATCCAGATGACTCCGATGGGGCCGCGCGTGGCCGCCGCAGCCACCGAACCCATGCTGATGCTGTGGTCTCCGCCCAGAAAGATGGCGAATTCGCCATCGGCGATCCAGGGACAGGCTCGCTCATAAACCGTTTGGCAAACGGCGGTGATGGCGCGTCGCCGTTTGCCGCTGCCTTTGGCGGCGTGTTCTTCGGGATTCAGGACGGTGACGTTGCCTTCATCCTGGATGACATGCCCCAGTTGCTCCAGACGGCCTTTCAGGTTGGCGTAACGCACGGCGCTTGGCCCGGTGTCGACGCCTCGCCGACTCTGGCCCAAGTCCATGGGCACGCCCAGTATGTGGATGTTGCGTTGCATGATTCCTCGATTGAGTGGGTTACTCAGGAGGGTGTATTGTGGCCCATAGTCTTTACAGAGGCAACCATAATGCCGGCAAGTTATTACTGTTTGTAAATACATCTATCAGTTATGTAGCAGCGCGTGGTTTGTCTGTCAGGGGTGGCGACATATAATGGGGCCGATGGTTTTTCATGAATGGTACAAGGTGGAACAGTTGCCTTGGCCGGCGGATTGGGCTGCCCTCTTCGGCCGCGCCGCGCCGCTGATCATCGAGATCGGCTTTGGCAGCGGTTTGTTTTTGGTCGACCTGGCCCGAAGGCGACCTGATGTCAATCTGGTGGGGCTGGAGATCTCAATTCCCTCGATTCGTAATGCAGGACACAAGATCCGGCGCGGCGACTTGTCGAACGTGATCCTGATGCAGGCCGATGCCGCCGCCGCGCTCCATGCCTTGTGCGAGCCGGGGAGCGTGGCCGGGGTCATCATCAATTACCCTGATCCCTGGCCAAAGAAAGATCATCTCGATCGTCGTCTCATCGATGATGAATTTCTGCGTCTGCTGGCCACGCGCATGGCGCCGGGTTCCGATCTTGACGTCGCCACCGACCACGACGACTATGCCGAACAGATCGCCGCTTGCCTGTCGCGCTCGCCCCATTTCGACAGTCGAATGGAGGCTCCCTTCTCCTTTGACGATCCGGGGCGGCTGCGGACGAAGTATGAGCGAGTTGCCTTGGAAGAGAAGCGCGTCCCCCGCTATTTCAAGTGGCGACGTAACGACGCACCTGCCGAAGACAGTTTTCCCATCCCCCAGGAGTTGCCTATGCCGCACGTCGTTTTGCGCCTGCCGGCCGATTTGGCCGAGATCGGCCGCTGCATCCAACCCGGCGCCGTCGAACTGGAATCCGCCCGCATCCGTTATATCGAAGTCTACCAATCGTTGCGCGACGGCAAATTGCTGATCGAAACTTATATCAATGAGGATCCGATCCGGCAGCGTCTGGCCCTGGAGATTCGCTCCCGGCCGACGGGGGAGATCGTTATTGCGCCGGGCGAGGTGGGATTTCCACGGCCGACTCGCGGCGTCCACCTGGCGATTCGCTACCTCGTCGACCGATTGCGCGAGGAATTTCCATCGTTGGTTATCGTCCACAACACCTTGCAGGAGGAGATACATGCCGACCGTCCACACTAACGGAATCACCATGCACTATGAGACAGCGGGGCAGGGCGAACCGTTGCTTTTTTTGCATGGCTTAGGCTCGCGCTGCGAGGATTGGGCATTCCAGTTTCCGGTCTTCGCCGAGCGCTATCAAGTCATCGCGGCGGATATGCGCGGACACGGCCGCAGCGATAAACCGCGCGGCCCCTACAACGTTCCGATGATGGCGGCCGATGTCAACGGCCTTCTCGCCGCGCTTGATATCCCCGCTGCCCATATCGTGGGACTGTCCATGGGCGGCATGATCGCCTTTCAGATGGCTGTGGACAATCCCGAACGGGTGCGCAGCATGACCATCGTCAACAGCGGCCCGGCGCTGGTGGCCAACTCATTCGGGGAGTGGTTACGTATTCGGCAGCGGGTGCTGCTGGCCCAACTGTTTGGCCCGGCCCGCACCGGGGTCTTCCTGAGCAAGCGGCTATTTCCGAAGCCTGATCAGGTGGCGTTACGTCGCCAGTTCATTGAGCAATGGGCGCTAAACGACCGCGACGCCTATCTGGCCTCCTTGCGTGCTCTGGTCGGCTGGAGCGTTCTCGATCGCATCGGCGCGATTCGCTGCCCGCTGCTGGTCATCTCCGGGGATCGTGATTACACGCCGCTGGAAGTGAAGAGGCAATACACGGCCCTGATAGAAGGCGCGCGATTGGTCGTCATAGAAGATTCAGGCCATGCGACACCCATCGATCAGGCGGATCAATTCAATGCCTGCGTGTTGGGCTTTTTGGATGAGATCAAAACGCATTAAGGCTACGATTGTTTAAATGAGGGAAACTGATGAGAGTACTGATTGCCGGGGAAATACCCTTTATCGATGAGGTCGAGCGCCTCTGCCGCCGCGCCGGCCACGATTTGCGCGTCTTTCTGGTGGAAGACTTCCTTAGCATGGTGGAGGCGGACTATGACCAGTCGAGCCTGGGTGATATCGAGATCGCCATCGAGTTGCATAATGAGTCGGCGGCGATCAAGGCGGAGATTCTGTCGGCAATGGGTGAATATCTGCCCGAAGATGCCTTGATCCTTACTTCAGCCCTGGCGACCAGCGTCACGATGGCCGCGTCATGGGTCGATCATCCCGAGCGGGTGGTCGGCTTTGGCGTGCTGCCGCCCGTGCCCGACGAGGGAATCATCGAGCTGGCGGTGGCGATGCAGACGGCCGAACCGGCGCTGACGCAGGCGGAGTTGTTCTGGCGGGGGTTAGGGCAGGAGACCCTGCTGGTAGCCGACGGGCCGGGCCTGGTTAGGGCCAGGACGGTGTGCTGTCTGATTAACGAGGCAGCGTCGCTGCTGATGGAGGGAGTTGCCTCGGCCGAAGATATCGACAAGGCGATGCGCCTGGGGATGAACTATCCCATTGGTCCACTGGCATGGGCCGATCTCATCGGTCTGGATGCGGTGCTGGGCGTCATGACCGGATTGTTCGAGGAGTGGGGAGATGACCGCTACCGCCCCACACCTCTCATTCGCCGAATGGTGGCGGCGGGTTTGCTCGGCCGCAAGACCGGGCAGGGATTTTTCCCGTATGAGGATGCCTGACACTCCCGGCTTGGTTACGATGCTTGCGGGTACGGCTCGACGTCCCGGCCGATAATCTGCTGAAAGAGATTCAGAATTTCACCCGGTTCGGCGTGTCGACCGATCTCCTTTTTGGAGAATAGCACACGGCCGTCAACCGTGAAGCGAAACATGCCTTTGCTGCTGGTGATGAGGGTGAAGCTCTCGATGACGTGCTGGTAATTGCGCATGATGTCATCCGCCACACGGGCGGCGCGAGGCCAATAGTTTCAGGGCACGCAGTATTCAAGGGTGATGATGTGTTTTTTTATCAAAATAGGTCGCTCCGATATGAAAGAAGATCATAGACCTTGGCGGTGTGGGAGTCAAATGACAGATTGCGAATGATGAACTGGCTTGTTATCGACAACTGGTTCTCTTCGAGTGTGGGGTGAGCCTGAACCGCAAACACAGCGCTGAGCTTCGAACGTGGCGATTGCTTTTTCCAGCTCCTGCCGGCTAACGTTTGCCTTGCCCACACCAATTATTATATAAATAGCTGGGTCCGTACGCGATCCTGCACCGGACGAAGTTGCCGGGCGGCCGGCGCGGGCACGTGGGACGAGCGACCGGCAGTGGTACGGCCGCGCGCGGCGATCCCCAAAAACATCTTATGAAATTGCGCAAACTCACCCTCCAGGGGTACAAGACATTTGCGTCGAAGACGGAATTCGTCTTCGATAGCGGTATCACGGCAATTGTCGGGCCAAACGGCAGTGGCAAGAGCAATATCGCCGATGCGCTGCGGTGGGTATTGGGCGAACAGAGCTTCGGCACTCTGCGCGCCCGGCGTTCGGCCGACATGATCTTCGCCGGAAGCCAGCAGCGTTCGCGCGCCGGCATGGCTCAGGCGACCATCACGCTGGACAACAGTGACGGCTGGCTGCCCATTGACTACGCAGAGGTCGAGATCGCCCGGCGGTCGTTTCGTTCGGGCGAGAATGAATATCTGATCAACGGCCAGCAAGTGCGGCTGAAGGATGTCGCCGAACTGCTGGCCACCAGCGGCCTGGGCGAGCGAACCTACACCATTATCGGTCAGGGCCTTGTCGATCAGGCCCTCTCCTTGCGTTCGGACGAGCGGCGTGCCCTCTTTGAAGAAGCGGCCGGCATCACTCACTACAAAGTCCGTCGCGCGGAGACGTTGCGCCGCTTGGACGAAACCCAGCGCAATCTCCAGCGCGTCCATGATATTTTGGAAGAGCTGCGGCCGCGCGTCGTCTCTCTCAAGCGTCAGGCCACCCGCACCCGAAATTACGAGCAGATATCGGCTGATCTGCGGGAGTTGCTTCGGGTCTGGTACGGTTACAAGTGGGAGCAAGCCAAGGGCGATTTGAGAGCGACGCGGCAGGCAGCGGCGGCGGTCGAGAGCGCCTGGACGATCGCTCGCAATAAACTGCTGGCCCACCAGAGCCAAATCGATGAAGCTCAAGGGCGGCTGGGCGGGGGGCAACAACTGGCGGCCGAACTTCAGGTCGCGCGCGACCGATTGCGGCAGGAGCTGGAGGGCGCGCGTCGCCGGCAGGCCGTTTATCGCGAGCGCCGGGTCGCGCTCGAGGGTCAAATCGAGGAGACGTCGAGCGAATTGCCCTCGCTTGAACAAGCTACGGCGGCGGCTCGCGCGGAGGTAGAGGCGGCCACGACCGATCTGGTTGCGGCGCAAGCCGAACTTCAAGGCCATCAATCCCGTTTGCAGGAATTTCGTGTCACCTTCGAAGGCCAACAAACGCGGATAGCGAAACTGCGAGCGGAGGTCGATCGGGCGGAAACGGAGCGACGGCAGAGCCGGACGGCGATGGCGCAGGCCGAGGGTCAGTTGGCCCAATTACGCTTGCGTCTGGAGGAGTTGACGGCAGAATCTGATCAGGTCGGTGGCGTTTCCTCGACGGACGCGCCGACGGATGACGCTCTGGCCGCGCTGGACTCGAACACGGCCGCCGCGCGTGATGAGGTGATCCGCCTTCAAACGGCCCGCAACGACGAAAACCGCGCCCGAAGCGCCGATATCGGACGGCTTAAGGAACTGCGCCACGCCGCTCGCGAGGCTGAGCAACAGCTCAACAAACTGCGGAATGAGCTGGCCCGGCAGGAGGAGCGGGTGGCTTTGCTGGAGCGGCAGAGGCAACGCGAGATACCTCTGGAGTCCAACCGGGTCATTGGCCGTTTGGCATCGCTGGTGAATATTCCGGCAGCATACGAGCAAGCCATCGCGGCCGCTTTGGGCGACCGTCTGTCCGCCTGGCTGGTTAACGATACCGAAAGCCTGTGGCAGGCCGTAGCCGGTTACGGGACAAATCGCGACGGCAACGAGGCGCGTCTCTCTCTGGCCGCCTTCGATTTGCCGGAGGTGACTGTTGCCAACAGGCCGGATGTGGCCGGGGAACGCGGCGTCATCGGCTGGGTGGACGATGTCGTGACGTCTGGCACGGCCGCGTCGCTGGTCAAACGGTTGCTGGGGGACGTATTGCTGGTTGAAGACGCGAGGACGGCTTATCGGCTGGCTACCGGTTGGCCGCCCGGCTTCACCGCTGTCGCGCCGGACGGCCTTGTCGTTCGCGGTGGCGGGTATGTCGAAGTCGGTGGCGCGGCCGGTGGTGGCTTCCTGGCTCAGGAGGATCGCCGTCGCCATGAAATGGCCCGGCTGGACGAGATGCGCGCCACGCAGGAGAAGCGCGAGGCCGAAACAAACCGCCGGCAGGCCGAGATCGATGCCTTACAGGAGAAGGTGGACGAGCGGGCGAACGAGGAACGGCGTTTGGTTCGACTGGAAGGCGAGGCGAGTCAGACGCTCAATAGCGTCCGTGGGCAATTGGAGCGAGCGCGCCAGCAGCGGGATTTCGATGCTCGCCGTCGCCGGGAACGCGACGTCGCTCTGGGGCAAGCCCGGGAGCGCATCACCCAAACCGAGGCGGTTATTGCTCGGAGGACCGAAGCCTTGACAGGGTTGGAAAGCGACCTGTCAGCAGCACAGGAACAGCTGGCGGCACTGCCTGTGGGCGAGGTGGAACAACAGCAACAAAGCCTTCGCCAGTCGCTGGCCGCGGCCCAGACGATTCTTGCCGGACGACAGGCGGTCGTCGACAGCCGTCGCTCCACATTAAATCAAGGTGAGGGTCAACTCGGCCGCGTACGTCAACGATTGGCGTCCCTGCGTGCTCAGCTTGAGAGTCTGGGGCAGCAGGAAGACGATGCCGAGACGGCCGCCATGGAGGCTGAGTTGGCCGATATTGAGGCATCGCTTGTTCCGCTGACGGCCGAGATGAATGCCGATCGCGCCTTCCTCAGTCGCTTGCAGGCGGATTCGACCGGATTGCAGCGCCAAGCCCACGACCTGGAAACCCAATTGACCCAGTCACGCATCCGCCAGACGCAGTCCGAGAATCAGATCGAAGGATTGCAAGAGCGCATCCGGGCCGATCTGGGACTGGTATCTTTGAACTTCGACGCTGAGCAAACCGGCGCGACGCCGTTACCCATGCATGAAGTGGTCGAAGATTTGCCGGTGGTGAACGAATTGCCGGCCGATATCGAGGATAGCATTCATCTCTATCGCGGCCAGATGCAGCGCATGGGACCGATCAATCCCGACGCCCCGGCCGAATTGGCCGCCACCGAGGAACGCTTTGACTTCCTGACGCAACAGATCGGCGACCTGACCGAGACGGACGGGCAGTTGCGCGGGGTCATCGCCGAGCTGGATGAACTGACCTCCAAGGCGTTCTCGAAAACGGTTGAGCAGGTCAACGAGATCTTTGACGGCACCTTTCAGCAACTGTTTGGCGGTGGGTCAGGGCGGCTGGTGATGACCGATCCCGATGATCCGACCAGCAGCGGCGTGGAGATTATCGCTCGACTGCCAAACCGGCGGGAGCAGGGGTTGGCGCTACTCTCTGGTGGCGAACGTTCGTTGACGGCCGCCGCGCTTATCTTTTCTCTGCTGAAAGTCGCGCCGCCACCCTTCTGCGTGCTCGATGAGGTTGATGCGGCTCTCGACGAGGCCAATGTCACCCGCTTCCGGGACGTCTTGCGCGAGCTTGGCCAACAAACGCAATTTATCCTGATCACCCATAATCGAGGCACCGTCCAGGCGGCCCAGACCCTCTATGGCGTCAGCATGCAGCCCGACAGCTCCAGCCAGGTCATCTCGATCAAGCCGGAAGAATATTTCCACCGCGCGTGATTTCCTGTGCAATCGGCGACTAACGAATAATCGCGATGATTGAAGAACATGAACAGTGGATGCGGCTGGCTCTGGAGCAAGCCCGGCAGGCGATGGCGTTGGGAGAGGTACCGGTCGGCGCGGTGGCCGTGCTGAACGGCCGTGTCATCGGATCAGGCTTCAATCGCAAGGAGAGCGACCAGGACCCGACGGCCCATGCCGAGATGATCGCGCTGCGCGAGGCGGCCGCGTATCTCAATAACTGGCGGCTGATCGACGTCACCCTTTACTGCACGCTGGAGCCTTGCCCCATGTGTGCCGGGGCCATGATTCAGGCTCGCCTGCCCCGTCTGGTATATGGCGCGAAGGATACGCGCTTCGGGGCCGACGGCACCATTATCGATGTGTTGGGCCGACCAGAGTTCAATCATCGGGTCGAGGTCGCCCCCGGTGTGCTGGCGGATGAGGCCGGCGATTTGTTGCAGGAGTTCTTTCGCCGGTTGCGCGGCGAAAATCGTTAAAATCACCTTGATGATCTTCACGAATTCGCCGGTTGTTGATATACTTGTATGACAATTTGGAGAGGTGCCGGAGCGGTTGATCGGGGCGCTCTCGAAAAGCGTTGTGGCCGTGAGGTCACCGTGGGTTCGAATCCCACCCTCTCCGCCAAATTTGAATCCCTGCCTTCGGGCGGGGATTTTTATTTTGACCGTTCAATGTCAACGCATCATGTCGCGGCGGTGCGGCTGAACGGATGAACATTCGCCGCCTGTGCGGGCTTTTATAATTCCCAGGCCCGGCTATAATCGCTTGGGTTGAGCCATAATTTCCGCTTCCGTCAATGGGGCCTGTTTCCCCGCATGAAGGTGTGATGGTCCGCCCGGTCACTGTTGTCCGCACAAAAATAACACCCCCTCGTTTGGGTTCCCGAACGCTGGAGCGGCCGCGCCTGATGGGCATCCTGGCTGATTCCCTCAACCATCGTCTGACGCTGGTGCAGGCCGGAGCGGGCTTCGGCAAAACGACGGCTTTGGCGTCACTGGCCCGGTTGGGCCATCCGCTCATTTGGTATCAGATGATGGAGGAGGACCGCGATCCCCTGGTCTTCCTGCTTCATCTGAGCCATGCGGCCCGTGCGGCCATTCCCGATTTGGGCGATCATCCTGTCTCGCTCTTTGAATCCTGGGACGGGGCCGGCGGCCCATTGCCCTCGACCCTCGTCCTGGATGAATGGCTCAACGCGATTGGCGCGGCCATCACCGAGCCGGTGTTTCTGGTGCTGGACGACGTGCACCTGGTGTTGCCCGCCCCGGAGATCGCGCATCTGATCGACCGCCTCGTTGCCCTCGCCCCGGCCGACCTCCATATCATTCTGACCGGCCGCCAGCCTGTCGCGCTGCCCAACCTGTCGCGCTGGAAGGCGCAGGGGACGGTCATGACGATCGG
Organism: Promineifilum sp.; assembly: GCA_018058545.1. Classification (GTDB taxonomy): domain Bacteria; phylum Chloroflexota; class Anaerolineae; order Promineifilales; family Promineifilaceae; genus Promineifilum. The sequence goes on from JAGOZU010000016.1 coordinate 30,546, forward strand.
GCGTTCGGCGCTGGCGTTCAACGCGGCCGAGATCTCCGCCCTGTTTTCAGAAGCCTACGGCTATGCGCTGACAGCCGATGAGGCGGCCTCGCTCTATGAGGCCACCGAGGGCTGGGCCATCGCCCTGCAGCTCATCCGGCAAAGCCTGCGTAGCGGCCGGCTCGCCTCCGTCGAGGATGTGCTCTCGAACCAGACGGCCTCGCTCGACACCTTGTTTCATCTATTGGCGACGGAGATCTTTGAGGGGCAACCGGCCGATGTCCAGGAGTTCCTGCGGGTGACGTCAGTCTTGCGCGTCATCACCCCCGAGGCCTGCGATGCCCTGCAAACCGGCGGCCATAGCGTCGCCATGCTGGCCTATCTCCGGCGCATCGATCTGTTTATCGACGATCTGGGCGATGGCAGCATGCGCTATCATCACATTTTCCATAACTTCCTGGAGCAGCTGGCTTCGCCGGAACAACGTCTGAACAATCATGTTTTGGCGGCGAACTATTTTAAGGCGAGGGGCGATTTGGATGAGTCTCTCTACCACATGTTCAAGGCCAGCGACCGGGAGGGATCGGCCTCCTTGCTCGATACGTATGGCGTTCAGCTATTGGCCACCGGCCGGCTGGATACGCTGGCCGGATATCTGGGCGGTCTCCAGCCGGAGGTGCTGCAACACCATCCACAACTTCTGTTCTACCTGGGTGAACTGGCCCGGCTGCGCAGCCGGTTCCAGGAGGCGTTGGGCTGGTATCAACAGGCTGAGGCGGGTTGGCGGGAACGCGGCCAGCCAGGGGGGATCAGTCGGGCGTTGCGCGGGCAGGCGCGTGTTTATCTCGATACGGTGAACCCCAGCCAGGCGGAGGCATTGCTGGAGAAGTCGATTCGTCTGAGCGAGGGATCGGAGGGCACGGAGATGCGCGCCCGCCTCTACGAACTGTTGGCCGAGAATAAACTCAATGCCGGGCAAATCGAGGAGGCCGAGGCATTGAGAAACCAGGCCGAGGCCTTGCGCAGCACCAGCCCATCCGATTCACAATTGCTGTTTCGCGTGCTGCTACGGACAGGGCGGCTGGACGAAGCCCGTCGAAAGCTGGAGGAACGGGCCGAGGCCGAGCGCCTTGAGCCGGTCCTGACCCCGCGCGCCCATCGTGAAACCCATTTGCTCCTGTCGCTCGTCTACTCGTTGCTGGGATTGGGAAACGAAGCGTATGAGTACGCCCGGATCGGTGCTCGCCGGGGGGTGGATTTGCAATCGCCGTTCATGACGGCCGTCGGCCATCTGCGACTAGGCCATGCCATCATGTTGCTCGATGATCCCGATGGGTATGATCTGGCGCGCCGGCAGTATGAGATGGCGATCGAGATCAGCCGACGGCTCTCCGTGCAGCGACTGATGGTGGAGGCGTGTTGGGGGCTGTGTCGCGTCTACGGCTACAGCGACAACTTGCCCCAGGCGCAACAGACGGCCATCGAGGGGATCGAGATCGCCCGCGCTGCCGGAGATGAATGGATCGCCTCCCTGATTCGCGTGGCGATGGGAGCCGGTTTTGCGCTGGCCGGCCGCTTTGAGGAAGCATTGGAATGGCTTGGTCGCGCCTTGCGAGGCTTCCAGGAATGCAGCGACCAGTTCGGCGTGTGCGCAACTCGCTTGTGGCTATGTCTGGTTCATTGGCGGCAAGGCAAGATCGAGGTGCTGGATCAACTCCTGCCCGCGACGCTGGCGGCCTGTGAGGAAAACGGCTACGACTTTCTGTTTACGCGGCCGACCCTGCTGGGGCCGCCCGACGAGCGCATCTTTACGCCCTTGCTTGTCCTGGCTCGCGACCGCCGTCGACAGGACACCTACGCCGCCAGATTGCTGTCCACCCTGGGCTTGTCGCGTATCACCCACCATCCCGGTTATTGTGTCAAAGTCCATGCGTTGGGCGGCTTCGCGACATATCGCGGACGAACCTTTGTCCAACCCAACAGTTGGCGGCGAGCCAAATCGCGACAGCTTTTCCAGCTCTTGCTGACTTATCGCCATGGCGTGCTGGACCGCGATCAGATTCTTGAGTATCTCTGGCCGGGGATGGATCCGGCGGCCGCCGGTCGGAATTTTAAGGTGACGCTCAATTCTCTCTATCATGTGCTGGAGCCGGGCCGCGATCCCGGTTCGGAATCCGCGCTCATCTATCGGGACGGCAGCACCTATGGCATTCGCCCCGGTGCGGATATCTGGTTGGACAGCGAGGCATTTGATGAGCTGGTTGTCAAGGCCAATGCCGCTTTCAGCCGCCGTCCGGAGCAGGCTGTCGCACTATTGGAGGAAGCGATCGCGCTTTATAAGGGAGACTACCTGCCGGAAGCGCTCTATGAGACATGGGCGGCGGGCGAGCGCGAACGACTGGAGGTTCTGTTCCTCTCGGCCGCTGACCGGCTGGCTGAAATTTACGTCGACGGCGAACGCTATGACGAGGCGATTGAATTGTGCCATCGGGTGCTAGCGGCCGATAATTGCTGGGAGAGAGCCTATCGCCATCTGATGTTGGCCTATCAGAGCCTCGGCGATCGCGGCCAGGTGGCGCGCGTCTACCAGCGTTGCGTGCAAACGCTCCAGGATGAACTCGATGTGACCCCCGCCGAGGAAACGACCGCGCTCTATCTGAAGCTCACAAGCTGACCCCCGGTTGGCAGCGCTTGTAACCTGCCTGTATCCCTTTTCTGCTATCTTGAATATGCCAACTGAGAGGAATCCGTCGCGAAATCGAGCCGGCTTTCACTCCTTGGCCATAATGAAAAGCCGTCACCCTTCGTTGAGGTGGTTTAATTTGGAAGACAATTCACTCGCGATCACATCCTTTGTCGTTCGGTTTGTCCATTCGAGACCGCCGGAGAACACAACCTTTCGCGGTTCGATTCTCAACGTGCAAACCAACGAAGAGATCTCGTTCCGCCATTGGGAGGAGGCGGTCGAATTCATCCGCCGCTACGTTCATCTCTCTCCGGAGCAAAACGGCGATCCGCAACAGCCATAAACTATTCAGCCGGCGTGATGCCGTTGCCCGGCTGTAACACCCATAATCAGACAGGTAACTTCATGACACGATTCGCTCAAATACTTTCCACCGGCAGTTATGTCCCCGAACGCGTTGTCAGCAACGCCGAGATCGATCAGCTCCTTGGTGAATCGACAGGCGACTGGCTGGTCGCCAACGTGGGCATTCGCGAGCGTCGCTGGATGGCGCCCGACCAGACCACCTCCGACCTGATCGTCGAGGCCTCCAGGAAAGCGCTCGATAAGGTAGGGATCAGTCCTGAGCAATTGAACCTGATCATCGTCTCCACCGACACGCCCGACTTCCCATCGCCCGGCACTTCTGTGGTGGTGCAGCATAAGCTGGGCGCAGTCAATGCCGGAGCGTATGACGTCAACAGCGCCTGCGCGGGTTGGGTGGCGGCGCTGGATCAGGGCGCGCGCTATATCGCCACCGATGAGGCCATGAAGTACATCCTCGTGGCCGGTGGTTATGGCATGAGCCGTTTCCTCGACCTGACCGACAAGAAAACAGCCAATCTGTTCGCCGATGGCGCGGGCGCGGCCGTCCTCGGCGCGGGCGATAAACCCGGCTTCCTGGCGGGCAACTTTCTGGCCAAGGGAGAGTTCTACGACGCGTTAGGTATCTACGGTGGCGGCGCGGCCCGGCCCAGCACGCCCGAGAACGTGGCTCTCTACGGCCCGCCCAAGGTCGAGTTCGTCAAGAAGTTTCCGCGTACCTTCAATACCGACTATTGGCCCAAGCTAATGCAGGGCGCGCTCGACAAGGCCGGACTCACCTTCGACGACATCGATCATTATCTGTTCACCCAGCTTAACCTGCGCACCATTGAGGCCATGATGGAGTTGATCGGGCAGCCGCTGGAGAAAGCCCACTGGGTGATGGACAAATGGGGTTACACCGGTTCCCCCTGTGTGATCATGGCTCTCGACGACGCCATCGAAAACGGCCGCGGCCCCCAACCGGGAGAGCGTGTCCTGTTCTGCGCCAGCGGTGGCGGGATCAGCATGGCGGCGTCCGTCTGGCAGTGGGTATGAGGCAGCATGTATATCGGCGATTACCTCGCTCGACGTGAGTTGTATTCTCCCGATCGGACGGCAGTTGTAGACGCGGGCAAGGATCCCGAATGGCGGCTTTCCTATCGTCAGATGAATGAGCGCGCCAATCGTCTGGCCAACTGGCTGAGAGATTCGGCCGGGGTGGGCAAGGGCGACCGCGTGGCCATCCTGGCCCATGATGGCGTCGAGCATCTGGACACCTTTTTTGCCTGCGGGAAGCTGGGTGCGATCCACACCGCTCTGAACTGGCGGCTCCATCCCCAGGAGTTGGCCGACATCGTGCGCCGGATGACGCCCAAAGTTTTGGTTTCCTCCGACGATGTGCGCGAGAAAGTGGCCGAGCTTCAGAGGCTCATCGACGGGCAGCCGCACGCCATCGGCAATTACCTGCACACCGAGGGCGAAGGGCTGCCAGGAAGCCTTCGCTTCGAGACGGTGATCGACGCCTCCCCGACCGATCCGGTGACGACCGAGGATCTCGAAGCCGAGGACATCGCCGCGCTGATCCTCACTGGCGGCACCACCGGCCAACCCAAGGCGGCCATGGTGTCCCATCGCATGATTAGCTGGAACACCCTCAACACGGTCATCCATGATGTAACCCACAACGACGTCTACCTCAACGTCTTTCCGATGTTCCACACCGGCGGGTTGTTCGTCTACACCCTGCCGCAGATTATCTTCGGCGGCATGACGGTCCTCGTCCGGCAGTTCGATCCGGCCCGCGTGCTGGAATTGATTGAGCGCGAGCGCGTCACTATTTTCGGCGCGGTACCCACCATGTACCAGTTGATGGCCCAGGCCGCCAACTGGTCGCAAGCCGATCTGTCCTCGTTGCGCTTCTGCACTTCCGGCGGCGCGCCCTTGCCCGTGCCGCTGGTCGAGCATTACACACGCGAGAAAGGCATCCGCTTCAAGCAGGGCTTCGGCATGACCGAGTTCGGGCCGGGCATCTTCGCCCTGGCTCCTGAGGACGCCATCCGCAAGGCGGGCAGCATCGGTCGCCCCAACTTCTACGTGGACGCGCGGATCGTCGATGACGACAACAACTTCCTGGGGCCGGACGAAGAGGGCGAACTGGTGCTGAAAGGGCCATCCTATTGCTCCGGCTACTTTGGCGATCCGGCGGCGAGCGCCGAGGCAGTGGACGAACGGGGCTACTTCCACACCGGCGACATCGCCCGCTTCGACGCGGAAGGATATTTCTACATCGTCGACCGTAAGAAGGATATGTTCATCAGCGGCGGCGAAAACGTCTATCCGGCAGAGATCGAGAAAGCGCTCTATCAGCATCCGGCCGTCCTGATGTGCGCCGTGATCGGCCTGCCTGATCCAAAATGGGGCGAGGCCGGCAAGGCTTGCGTCGTCCTGAAGCAAGGCGCCGGGGCGAGCGCGGAAGAGCTGCTGACGTTTATGGCCGCCCGACTGGCCCGGTATAAAGTGCCCAAAAGCGTCGACATCGTCGGCAGTCTGCCGATATCGGCCGCCGGCAAGATTTTGAAGCGAGAATTAAAAGAACAATATTTATCGTGATGAAAGGAGAAACTGATGTCTTCCATTTCTAATTTGCCCGGAATTTCGTCGCGGATGGTTCCCACCGCTCGCATCAACACCCATGTCCTCACGTATGGGGATGAGAGCGGCGAACCGGTGGTGTTAATTCACGGCAACGCCTCTTCCAGCATTTATTGGGAAGAGGTCATGCTGGCCTTGCCGGCCAACTATTACGCCATCGCGCCTGACTTGCGCGGCTATGGCGATACCGAGGATCTGCTGATCGACGCTACGCGCGGCGTGAAGGACTGGACCGAGGACCTGAAGGCGCTCTCCGATGTGTTCGGTGACCGGCCGGCTCATTTGCTGGGCTGGTCGTTGGGGGCCGGGCCGGCGATGCAGTTCGCGTTGGATTACCCGCAGCTTGTCAAGTCGATCACCCTGGTGGCCCCCATCAGCCCCTATGGTTTCGGCGGCACGAAAGACATCGAGGGAACACCCTGCTATGATGACTTTGCCGGCAGCGGCGGCGGCAGCGTCAACCCTGAGTTCATTCGTCGCATGCAGATCGGCGACCACAGCGATGAGGACCCCAACAGCCCGCGCAACGTCATCAACACCTTCTATTACAAGCCGCCCTTCCGCGCCGAACGGGAAGAGGCGCTGCTCGATTCGTTGTTGCTGGAAAAGACGGGAACCGACCGCTATCCCGGCGACTTTGCGCCTTCGGGCAATTGGCCCAATGTCGCGCCGGGGGTCTGCGGTCCCATCAACGCCACCAGTCCGAAATATTTCAATTTGTCCGGTATCGCCGATGCCACTGTCAAGCCGCCCATCCTGTGGATACGCGGTGACAGCGACCAGATCGTCTCCGATACTTCATTTTTCGACTTCGGCACGCTGGGCAAATTCGGCTTTGTTCCCGGCTGGCCGGGCGAGGATGTCTTCCCGCCGCAACCCATGATCGCGCAAACGCGTGCCGTGCTTGACCGCTATCAGGCCAATGGCGGTGTGTACCAGGAAGTCGTCATTGCCGACGCCGGCCACAGCCCGCACATCGAAAAGCCTGAGGCGTTCGTTCAGGCTCTGTTGAATTTCCTGGCAGGATAACAAGGAGTTACCATGCGATTAAACAATAAAGTCTGTGTAGTCACCGGCGGCGCAGCCGGTATCGGCAAGGCCACGGCGGCCCGGTTCATCGAGGAAGGCGCGACAGTCGTCATTTGCGATCTCAACGAGGAGCAGGGACGGCAGACGGCGGAGGAGATCGGCGCCACCTTTTTCAAGGTCAACGTCGCCGATCGCCAAGCCGTCCAGGCCTTTATCGAAGCGGTGGTGGAGCGTTACGGCCGGGTGGATGTGCTGGTCAACAACGCCGGCGTGCTGCGCGACGGCACGCTGGTGAAGGTCAAGGACGGGGAGCTGGTGAAGCAAATGTCCGAGGCTGACTTTGATCTGGTCATCTCCGTCAACCTCAAGGGCGTTTTCAATTGCACGCAGGCTGTCGCCCCCGTGATGATCCGCCAGAAAAGCGGCGTTATCCTGAATGCGTCTTCGATCGTCGGGCTGGACGGCAATTTCGGCCAGACAAACTATGTGGCCACAAAATCGGCTGTCATCGGCATGACCAAAGTGTGGGCGCGTGAGCTGGGCCGTTCGGGCATCCGCGTCAACGCCGTCGCTCCGGGCTTTACGGCTACTGAGATGGTGGCCGCCATGCCCGAAAATATCCTGGACGGCATGAGATCGCACACCCCGCTGGGGCGTCTGGGTACGCCTCGCGATATCGCCAATGCCTACCTGTTCCTGGCGTCCGACGAAGCTGATTTCATCACCGGGGAAGTATTGCGCGTCGACGGCGGCATCGTCGTGGGGACATGATCTGATTTTTAGATCTCCTGCATCCAAATAATAAGGAACGATAGCTGGATGGCCTACGAAAGCCGTTATCCATTGCACGCGGCCGATTTGCTCAGCCGACGAGCCGAATTGACCCCTGATAGACTCGCCTTGCTGGATTTGCACACCGGCGAGGAATACACCTACCAGCAGCTCAACGAGCGGGCCAACCGGCTGGCCAATTTCATGCGCTCGCTGGGGGTTGAGAAGGGCGACCGGGTCTCCATCCTGGCCCAAAATTGCATCCACTACGTCGATTTGCTCTATGGTCTGGGCAAGATCGGCGCGATCTTCGCCCCGCTCAACTGGCGTCTGACCGCCCATGAGTTGACCTATATCGCCGGTGATTGCCGCCCCAGGGTGTTGGTCTGTGGCCCGGAATATATTGATATTGTGGAGGCATTGCATCGGGAGCTGGACTTTCCGGTCATCGTGGGCATCGAGGGAGCGACGGCCAATGACGCTTCCGGGGTTCAGTTCGTCGCTTATGAGGATGGCCTGGCCGCCGTGGCCGATACCGAGCCCGAGCGCCCCCCGCTGACAGGTGAGGATATCGCCTGCATCCTTTACACGTCAGGGACTACCGGGCGGCCGAAAGGGGCGATGATCTCCCATCGTCAGGTCTTGTGGAACAGCATTAACACGGCCATCAGTTGGGGGCTGACGGAGCACGACATCTCACCGGTCATGACGCCGATGTTTCATGCCGGCGGCCTGTTCATTTTCCTGACCCCGCTCTTCTATGTCGGCGGCAAGATACTGTTGGCGCGCTCTTTCGATAGCGAGGTGTCGCTGGAGTTCATCCAGTCCGGGAGATGCACGGTCGTGCTCGGCGTGCCCACGCTGTTCCAGATGTGGATGAACAGCCCCGCCTTTGCCGGCGCTGATTTTAGCCATGTGCGCTACTTCATCAGCGGCGGCGCGCCCTGCCCGGTCTCCCTGATCAAGGCCTGGCGCGAGGCCAAGGGCGGCTATTTGCATCAGGGATACGGGTTGACCGAAGTCGGCGTGAACTGTTTCACCATGACCGACGAGGAGTCCATCACCCGGATGGGGTCGGTCGGCAAGCCTATCTTCCACAGTCATATGCGCATCATCGATGAGGATGGCCGCGATGTGCCCCGAGGGCAGACCGGGGAGCTTGTTATCTATGGCCCCCACGTCTGCTCCGGCTACTGGGGCGATCCCGAGGCCACACGCCATGCCATCAAGGACGGCTGGTTCCATACCGGCGATATGGCCCGGCAAGACGAAGATGGCTACTACTATTTGGCCGGACGGTACAAGGACATGATCATCAGCGGCGGCGAGAACGTCTATGCCGCCGAGGTGGAATCGGTCTTCCTTGAGCATCCGGCCGTTAATGAGGCGGCGCTGATTGGCGCGGCCGATGAAAAATGGGGCGAAGTTGGCCTGATGGTAGTGGTGCTGCGCTCCGGTGGTGCGGCCACGGCCGAGGAGCTGATCGGGTTTTGTCGCGGCCGTCTGGCTCGCTACAAGGTGCCGAAACATGTCATCTTCGCCGAAGCGTTGCCCTATTCTCCCTACGGCAAGGTGATAAAAGCGGAGTTGCGCGAGAAATATATCAATCACCGAGCGTGATTGATCAATGGAGGTTCACATGCCCTTTCTTCAATCAAACGGCGTCAATCTGTACTATGAGATTCATGGCAACGGAGCGCCCCTGATTCTCATCCCCGGCCTCGGTTATGGCGGCTGGATGTGGCACAAGATGATCCCCGGTCTGGCCGAACAGTTTCAGGTTATATCGTTCGACAATCGCGGATCGGGGCAAAGCGACAAACCCGCCGGACCCTATACGGCGCAGATGCTGGCGGCCGATACCGTCGGCGTCCTGGATCACTTGGGGGTTGAGAAGGCCCATATCATGGGGCACTCGATGGGCGGGTTCATTGCCCAGGCGCTGGCTATCGACTATCAAGATCGGGTGGACAGGTTGATCCTCTCCGCCACGAATTTCGGCGGCCCTCGTCATGTCCCCATCACACCCGAAGCGATGGCCGTGCTGGTCGATATGTCGGGCGATCCGATTGAGCGGTTGCGGCGGGGTATCGTCATCAGTTGCGCGCCCGGTTTTGCCGAGCGACAGCCCGAGGTCGTTGAGGAGTGGATCAACTACCGGATCGTCAACCCCATCGATCCGGCCGGTTACCAGGCCCAGTTGTCCATCGGCCTGTCGTTGATTCCGGAGGCCGCCTGCTTCGAGCACAAGCTGGCGACGCTGGATATGCCAACCCTGATCCTGTTTGGCGAGCACGACAAAGTGGTTCCCCCGGGTAACGCCGAATTGCTGGCCGGAAAAATCAAGTCGGCCCAAATCAGGATATTGCCTGACGCAGGACACTTCTTCCCCTTTGAAGTCCCGGATGAAGCCAACGCCGCCGTTGCGCGGTTTTTAGGCGGGGTGGGGTGACAATAGACGGCATTCTCATGATCTTGTAACCGGCCTGTAACTGGCCGGTGCTATAACCAACATGCAGCTATTGCTGCAGAAAACCTTGACGAAGTCTGTAGAAACTTTAAATGTTGGAGGAGAATAGATGAATACTCGTCGAACAGTCTTTTTGCTTTTGTCTCTGCTGACCGTTCTGGCCCTCGCCCTGAGCGCCTGCGGCGGCACCGCGCCGGTTGAAACCGTCCAGCCGACGGTCGAAGCGGTTGTCGAAGAAGTTGTCGAAGAAGTGGCTCCTACTGAGGCCCCGACCGAGGCCCCTGCTGTGGAGCCGACGGAAGCGCCTGCTGAAGAGCCTACCGCCGAAACCGCGGATCAACCCTTTGCCGGGGAAGATCTGGTGATCGGTCTGATGACCGACAAGTCCGGCGCGCTGGCCATCTATGGCCCCAGCCAGACGAACGGTTTCTATCTGGGTCTTGAGTACGCCACTGGCGGCACGATGGAAGTCGCCGGCCGGCCGATCGTCGTTGTCGAGAAGGACAACGCCAGCAACCCCGAAACGGCCGTCCAACAGGCTCGTGAACTGATCGAGGCCGAGGGAGCCGACATCCTGGTCGGTAACATATCCTCAACGGCCGCCTTGGCCACCATCCCCGTCGCTGAGGAAAACAATGTGATCCTCATCTCCGAGCCTGCGGCCGCGCCGCAGATCACGGGCGACAACTTCAGCCCCAACTCGTTCCGCACCAGCCGCACCAGCTTCCAGGACGCTCTGGTCATGGGTAATGGTCTGCTGGAGATGGGCGACACGTTTGTCCAGATCGCTCCCGAGAATGCCTTCGGCATCGGCTCGGCTTGCTCGTTCTACGCGGTCGTCTCGGCCGGTGGCGGCAAGTTCGTCACCAATGACACGGCTGAGGGTTGCGGCACGGTCTACGCGCCGATCGACACCACGGACTTCACGTCCTACATCAACCAACTGCTCGATTCCGACGCCGACGTGCTGATCGTCACTTGGGCCGGCGCGGGCTTCGCCCCGATGTTCCAGCAGATGAGCCAGCTTGGCGTCTTCGATGAGATGGTCGTCGGCACGGGCGTGGGCGACAACCAGACCCTGGCGGCCGGTTATGCCGACGCTATCGGTGTGGTTGGTGTCCAGGTCTATCATTACTCCCTGCCGAACAACGAGATCAACGATTGGCTCGTTACGCGCCATATGGAAGAGTACGGCACGCCGCCCGACCTGTGGGCTGCCGGCGGTATGATGGCCGCCATCATGGTTGTCGATGGCCTGAAGGCCAGCAACGGTGATGCCAATGCGGATGTGCTGCGCGCGATCTACGAGGACAACTTCACCTTCGAAGGCCCGAAGGGCACGGTCATGATCCGTCCGTCCGACCACGTGGCTCTGCAGAACCTGTACTTCGTCCGCGTGACCAACGTCGACGATCCGGAGTTCCGCTTTGTCGAACTGGTGAAGGAATTCGGTCCGGAAGAAACCGCGCCGCCTTGCATGCTGGTGGGCGATTACGCCGCTCGCTGCCAGTAAGCCTGTTTCATGATATAAAGGGGGGGAGACGGAAATCGTCTCCCTCTTTTTACATACGCCAGGTTATTGGGGTGGATTTGTCAACCCCGTGGGGCCGGGAACTGACTTATGGATGATTCGTACCTATTGGAAACCCGGGATTTGCGCAAGGCCTTTGGCGGCTTGGTGGCCGTCGATGGGGTCAGCATGGTGGTGAAGCACAACACATTGCACACCATCATCGGGCCGAATGGGGCCGGCAAGACGACTTTCTTCAACTTGCTGAGCGGCAATATTCGCCCCACCAGCGGCAAGGTCATCTACAAGGGCTGGGACATCACCGATCAGCCTACTCATCAGCGCGCCCACATCGGTATCGGCCGCTCCTTCCAGATCACCAACGTCTTCCCCAATTTGAGCGTGATGGAGAACGTCCGGCTGGCGGCACAGGCCGTGGGCAAGGACAGCTTCAAGTTTTGGTCGCACCATCGCGCCTTCCGTCGCTATGAGGAACAGGCGCTGTCGATCCTGGAGCAGGTGGGGCTGGGGCAACAGGCCGGATTACCCGCCCGTTTGCTGCCCCATGGCGGCAAGCGCAAGCTGGAGCTTGGCATCTTGCTGGCTTCGGACCCCGACCTGTTGCTGCTGGATGAACCCACGGCCGGAATGGCTCGCGAGGAGATTCCGATGCTCATGGACGTGATTCAGAGCGTCCGGAATTCGGGCAACAAGACAATTATCCTGGTCGAACACAAGATGGACCTGGTGATGAACGTGTCCGACCGGATATCGGTGATGCATCAGGGACGACTTCTGGCCGAGGGCAACCCGACGGAAATCGCCGGCAATCCGACCGTCCAGAAAGCCTATCTGGGCGATCTGTATGGCGACTTGACGGAAGTGAAGTAAATGGAACCAACACGATCCAATGTTCTGGAAGTCCGGGATATTAAAACATTTATCGGGCAGTTCCACATCCTTGATGGCGTTTCCGTCGACGTCCCGGACGGCAGTATCACCGTGCTCCTGGGGCGAAATGGCGCGGGCAAAACGACGACGCTCAAGTCCATCCTGGGTCTGACGCCGCCGCGCAATGGAACCATCCTTTTAAACGGGAAGGAGATCCAGGGCGAACCGGCCTACCGCATCGCTTCCAAAGGCATCGGCTATGTGCCGGAGCATCGCGCCATCTTCCGCGACCTGTCCGTGGAAGAGAACTTGCGCATCGCCGAACGGAAGGCCGGCGATCTGAAACGTCGGGAAGAATTCATATTTGACCTGTTTCCCGATCTGAAACGATTGATCAAATTGCCGGGCGGCAATCTGTCCGGCGGGCAGCAACAGATGCTGGCGGTGGCGCGCGCGCTCGTGCCCGAAAATCATCTGTTGTTGATTGACGAACCCAGCGAAGGCCTGGCTCCGGTGGTGATCGAGCAGATGATGGAGTCCATTCGCGCGCTCTCGGCGCACACGACCGTCCTGCTGGTGGAGCAAAACTTCATCATGGCCAGCATGCTGGCCGACCGCTATACAATCATTGAGTCCGGCCGTTCGGTCAAGAGCGGCATGATGGCCGATCTCGTTCAGGACGAGGCGACAATCCAGCGTTATCTGGGAGCCGCCTAGAGGAGTCCCCATGACTTCGATTTTGAAAAATAACCGATCCATCCTGATCGCTGTCGCGCTGACGGTTCTCATATTTGCCGGCATCGTCCAATCGATGGAGCCGCGGGTATGGGTATCGATCATGCTCTCCGGCGCGACCCTGGCCTCGCTCTATTTCCTCGTTGCCTCGGGTCTGTCGCTCATCTTCGGCTTGATGGATGTGCTGAACTTCGCCCACGGCGTTTTATTCGTGCTGGGGGCGTATGTGGGTCTTGCCACCTTCATGAACCCGCGCCTGCTGTTCAACACGCTGCCGATTTTCTTCATCCTGATCGCTGCGATCATGCTATCGCAGCATCTGGCTCGCCTCTTCTGGCCGCGCATCCACGGCCAACGGGCTATTCGCCTGGCGTCCATTGCCCTCATGTTGCTGGCGGCCGCGCTCCTGTTTTTCGCCTTGCGCGGCTTTCCCATTCGCGCCCTCAATGCCTTCAATATCACTGCCGTGGGTGGGGCCGTCCTGACGGCCGACGCCCAGGAACCCATGGCTATGATGTTCCGGCGCCTGGCCCTTTTGGCGCTGGCGGGCATCCCGCTTGGCATCCTGCTCTCGCCCAAGGAGCGCCAGGATGAGGTTCCCTTGCGGCCGTTCACCCAAACGTTATTGATCGCCGGGCTGGCGGCGGTCATCGGTATTGTCCTATTGCTGGTGCGTGATGCCGGTGAGCAATGGCTCCTCGGCTTGTCCACGGATATACGCTTCATCCTGGCCCTGATCATGGGCACGATCGCCGGCGCGTTAGGTGGCGTGGGTATCGAGACCGCGCTGATACGGCCATTCTACGGCAATCCGGTGACCCAACTGGTGCTGACGCTCGGCCTGAGCATCGCGGGCATCGACCTCATTGAGGCCATGTTTGGCGAAGAGGCCAACCCGCCGATGCCGACGCCCTCCATGTTTGGCGGGAATTGCCGGTCGGACTCGCTTACTGCCTGGCTTAGCGAGCATTGTCAGTCGATTGACGTGCTGGGCCGGGCTTTCCCGACCTATCGTCTGTTTATCATCGTCGTGGGCGTCCTTGTTTTCATCGGCGTCGGCCTTATGTTGCGACGCACGCGGCTGGGCATGATCATTCGGGCGGGGGTGCAGGATAGCGAGATGGTGCAGGCGCTGGGCATCAATGTGCGCCGGGTATTCACGCTCGTCTTCGCTCTGGGTTCGGCCCTGGCGGCCATGGGTGGGGTTATCGCCGCGCCGTACCTGGGCGTGTTCCCCGGCATGGGGGCTATCTATCAGCTCCAGGCCTTCATCGCCGTGGTCATCGGCGGCATGGGCAGCTTCATCGGCGCGGCCGTCGGCACGATCATCCTCGGCATGGCCCGCGCCTTCGGCGATCATTTCGTCGCCGCCGGCATTACCTTGCCGTTTATCGATACCGTCATCAAAGGCAGTCCCGCCATCGCACGCGCCTCGACGGTGCTCATCATGGCCATCGTCTTGTTGGTGAAACCCTCCGGGATTTTTGGGAAGAAGGAGTAGAGCGCCCCACGCGCTTGAATTTCACCCCGGGAGAACTTATGGAAGAATCCTTGTTGCTATCCCAGAAGTCATCGATCAAATCCCGTTTGATCGAATGGTGGCCATATTTGCTCATCCTGGCTTTGCTGGTGTTGTTCCCGTTTGTGGCCGGCATGACGATCGGCAATCCCTCAGCCGCGCCCGAGGGGGTGGGGTTTTTCAATGGCCTGATGCTGCGCGCCGAGAGCGGCGCGGCCAAGTTCTGGCAGGGCATGATCATCCAGATGCTCATCCTGGGCATCTTTGCGATGAGTTATGACCTGTTGCTGGGCTATACGGGCATCCTGTCGTTTGGCCACGCGATGTTCTTCGGCACGGGTGGCTATGCCATTGCCATCCTCATCGGCCGTAATTTCAACTGGTCGTTCGGCATGGCGTTGGCAGCCGTGATCGTCATCGCCCTGGCCCAGAGCCTCATCTTCGGCGTGTTATCGTTGCGGGTGAAGGGCGTATATTTGGCGATGGTCACACTGGCCTTCGCCGAGATGTTCTTTATCCTGGCCGAGGCGGGCGACTTTCGTGTCTATACCGGCGCGGATGACGGGTTGCACGGTTTCCCGGTTCCGGCCTATCTCAGCGCCACGGAGCACCGCACGCGGTTCTACTTCCTCACTCTGGTCTTCTTCGCCGCCGTGTTCCTCATTATCAAGCGGCTGGTCGATTCCCCGACCGGCAAGGTCATGGTCGCCACCCGCGAGAACGAGAACCGGGCGACGATGATCGGCTTCAATACCTTTTGGTACAAGCTGACCGCCTTTGTAGCCGCCGGCGTGTTTGCCGCTCTGGCCGGGGCGTTATCGGCGCTCTATCGAGTCAGTGTTACACCGTCGATGCTATCGCTCGGCCGAACGATCGACGCCCTGGCCATGACGATCATCGGCGGACTGGGCACGCTGGTCGGCCCCATCCTGGGCGCGTCGATCATCCAGTTGCTTGGCTACTGGCTGGAACGCTGGTTCGGCTCCAACTGGACGCTGATCTACGGCCTGATCTTCATGCTGATCGTGATCTTCCTGCCCTATGGCATCGTCGGCACGTTCCGCGCTCGCTCCTTCAGGATCAAGGAAGGGTGGGAGCAGATCAAGAAGCTGCTGTCCGGTAAATAGGCGAGCGGCCGTCGGCGATGCCGGTGTGGATGTTCGCCTCTCGGGCATTGCAGGAGCGATTTTGAATGAACCAAAAACTGCACCAGTTCCGCGTCGAGGTCGACGACTTCATGCAGTTCCATCCCCATTCTCCGCTGGAGGAGGATCGACGCTCCAATTTCAAGGGGCTGGATTACTATGAAAGTAACCCGGCTCTGACCTTTACGGTGACGGCCGAGCGGTTGTCGGACGATGAGCCGCTAATTGAGATGGAAACCAGCACGGGCGATGTTCGCCAATTTCGCCGCTGGGGAACGTTTGAGTTCGAGGTCGACGGCGAGACGGCACACCTGACACTCTACAGCGATCCCGTCGTCGAGGACTTTTTCCTGCCTTTCAGAGACGCCACGAACGGAGGTGAGACGTATGGAGCGGGGCGCTACCTGGATAATCACCGGCCGGGACTGCTGCGGCTTGATGAGGACAGGTTCGAGGTTGACTTCAACTATGCCTATAATCCGTACTGCGCTTACTCATCCTACTTCTCTTGCCCGCTCCCGCCGCGGGAGAATTGGTTGACGGTGCCAATCCGGGCCGGAGAGAAAGAGTACCGGCCGGGTTGATGGAGGTACAACGATCGCTCGCTTAACGATATACTGGACGCGAGACCCTGTTATCACTCCTCGAACGTGATAGACAAAATGTCACCGCTTCTGCCACCCGACGCGCCCCCTGCTTTTCACCTCCTGGCCAAACCGACCGGCGCCACCTGTAATCTCGACTGCGCCTACTGCTTCTTCCTGTCCAAGGAGATGCTCTATCC
>JAGOZU010000069.1 GCA_018058545.1 Promineifilum sp.
AGGGTGGAGAGCAATGAGGCGGTGTAGGCCAGCGCGCCCAGCGCCTGGATGTTGCCGCGCTTGACTCCATAATCCCAGGTGTAGAAGGCCAGCCCGACCGGCCCCAGCCCCAACCCCGCCACGGCCGCCCATTGCCACCCGGTCGGCC
Organism: Promineifilum sp.; assembly: GCA_018058545.1. Classification (GTDB taxonomy): domain Bacteria; phylum Chloroflexota; class Anaerolineae; order Promineifilales; family Promineifilaceae; genus Promineifilum. The sequence continues at coordinate 149 of JAGOZU010000069.1, forward strand.
AGACGGTCGTCTCGAATAGCAGGTGACAGACCACAGCCAGCGCGGCCGTTCCCGCGCAGAACGCCCCGACCGAGCTGGTGGGCACGCCCCCGGCCCGCCGCGAGAGGATCGAATAGACGGCCCAGATGACCCCGGCCGCCAGCCCGAAGAGGTAGCCGGTGATATAGCGCGGGTCTACGTAGATCCCCTGCCCGCGGGTGACGATTAGCGCTGCCCCGGCAAAGCCCATCAGCGCCCCGACGATTTGCAGCGGCCGAAGGCGCTCGCCGGGCAGGAAGGCGGTGAACAGGACGATGAGCAGCGGCCACAGGTAGTTGAGCAGGCCTACCTCCACCGGCGGGGCCAGGCGCATGGCCGTGAAGTAGGCGAAGTGGTAGCCGAACAGACCGAACAGCCCCAGCGCCCAAATTCGCAGAGGCAGCCGGAAGCGCTGCAGAAACGGCGTGGGGACGGCCGCGCGGCGGTCTTCCCACTGCCAGAGGGCCAGCCCTACCACAAAGGCCAGCGCGAACGACATGGCCAGCAGCTGGAAGGGGGGCACGTGGCCGCTGAGGGCCGTCAGGGTGGCCAGGGTCGACCACATCAGGACGGCCGACGCGCCGGCCAATGTGCCGCGTCGCCGGTCGGGGTGGGTGTCAACCGCGGTTGTCGGGTTAGCCGGTGCGGTCATGCTGATGGGCGCGGAGGAATTGGGCGATGTCGTCCAGCGAGTGGACGGCCTCGGGCATCCCCAGGTTGATCTGCCAGACGTGCCACATGCGCGGGTAGATCTCCAGCCGCGCCTCGACCCCGGCCGCGCGGGCCAGTTCTTCGACGCGCACGGCGTCCTCGCGCAGGATCTCGTCCTCTCCGGCGTGGATCAGCAGCGGCGGCAAGCCGTCCCAGCGGCCGAACACCGGCGAGATCAGCGGGTCGCGGGGGTCATGGTCTGCCACATACGAGCGGCTATAGAGTTCCATCGCCTTGGGCGGGAGCATCGGGTCCCTGTAGTCGGTCTGGTCCCTGGCGACGGACAGGTCGGCCACCGGGGAGAGACAGGCGGCGGCCGCCGGCAGGGGGTCGCCCTCGTCGCGCAGCTTCATCAGCAAGGCGAGGGTCAGATTGCCCCCGGCCGAATCGCCGGCCACGGTGATGTCGCCGGCCGGGACGCCCTGCTGCAGTAGCCGGCGGTATGCCGTGGCGCAGTCGTCGAGCGCCGCCGGAAAGGGATGCTGCGGCGCGAGGCGATAATCCACCATCAGCACCTGCGACTCCATTTTCCGGGCCAGCCAGGCCCCCGTCTGCAGGTGGAGCATGGACAAGCCGAAGACGAAGCCGCCGCCATGCAGGTAGAGCAACACCCGGTCGGTCGGGCTGCCGGGCGGGACGAGCCGAATGCAGGGCACGCCGTCGGCCGTCACGGTTTCGCGGGTCACGCCGCCATCCAGCCGCGTGAGTTTCCGGCTGTGGTTGATGAACCAGTTCGCCGCCGGCAGGGGCACGTGGTTCTGCATGAAGCGGGCGAAGGGGAAGCCCGCGCGCGCCATTCGTTCAGCGGCTGAATTCGTCATTGCCCACCTGTTGACCCGTTTGGTATCTCATAAAACAACGAGCGACGTCCGGCGTCGCTCGTTGTCGGTTCCGTAATAAGGCGGATGCGGATCAGGCCGGGACCGCGGCCGCGATCTCGTTCGCGATTTCGCCGCTGATGCGGATCACCCATTCGTCGATCTCGGGGTCGGGCAGGATGGCGTCGGCGGCGTAGAGGACGCGCTCCTGGTGGCCGTCCACGCGCTCGATGCCGCGGCCGATGATGTTCTTCTGGAACATGTCGTCATAGGCGACCAGGACGGGGATGACGATGGCCGTCTCCTTCTGCTCCAGCACCGTGTTGACCGTCTGGGTCGTCTCGTCGGGGTTGTAGTGCACCAGGTGGCCGCACCAGCCGTAGCTGTGGTGGCTGATGCCCATGTGGTGCTTGACGTGTTGGCCCACTTTGTCAAACAGTTCGCTCCATTCCTTGTCATAGGCGGCGTCGCCATAACCGATCAGCGCCAGTCCTTCGTTTTCGGGTTGCCGCGACAGTTCCCGGCAGCGCATCAACACGTTTTTCTGCAGGGCGTCGGAAAAGTCGAGCAGGGGGGCGAAGTGGATGTTGGCTGCCGGGGTGTAGATCTCGATGTCCTCGCTCTGCAGCTCGGCCACGACCTCGGGGTCATGCTTTTGGCCCATGATGGTGGGGATATCGTCGGCCGAATGGGAGCTGACGGTCAGCAGGATCGGCACGACGATGACGTCGGTAAAACCGTCCTGGTCGAACGCCTTCATCTGGGTGGCGATGGATGGCTCGGTGTACTCCATGTGGGCGGTTCGGACGCCCTGGATGATGCCGTCGGCGAGGATGGAATCGGTCACGCGCGCTTCGAGATCGAGCAAGGCTTGCCGCCATGTGGCTGAATGGGAACCGTGATTCACCAACAGCAATCCGATAGTTTGTTCGGTCATAAAGCAAAACACTCCTGTGGTTGTATGATAAGCCGGGCTTCCTGGGGAAAACCCGGCTTCCGGTACGCGGCGGAAAACCGGTTTCCGACCTTCCGCTTTGAAATCTTGTGTACGGGTTCTGTCGGGTTGGGATTGTACTAACAAACCGGGGGATTTTACAAGCGGCCGCATTGAAATGTGAAGCAAGGCTGTGGCGCAAGCTGTCAGATTGCGCGCTTGCCCCGCAAGCTGACGGATTACGTCGCGGCCGGCGGCCGCAACCGGTAGGGACGCGCTTCAAGTGGCGCGGGAAGCTAAGCCCCCGCGGGTTGAAGCGGCCGAACGGCAGGCATCTGGTCGGCGCGCAGGGGAGCAACGGCCGACAGGGGAACGACGGCCACGGCGATGGATTCGCCTACGGCATTGAAAAGCTCGACCACAGCGCCGTCCTCGCCCCCGGACGGGTGTGGTACGATGTCGACCAGTGTGACCACATCACCCTGGCGCAGGTTTTCAGACGGGACATCCCGGGACAGCATCACTTCTGTGTATAATTTAACCTTCATTGCCGTTACCTCGCCGGTTTCAGGGTTACAAAGCGATAGCGATCTTCAATAGTCTGCTGAATCCAAATCGTCACGGTCAACAGCATGCCTTCCGGACCGACGAGAACGCCCTCAACCCGGTAAAAAGCGCCGTACTCATTTTGACGATCCGGAATCGCCTCGTTCCCGGCGATCAATTGCCGGATCGCTTGTTCAAGCCGGTCGGGGTTCGCCGATGTAAACCCGGCCTGGGCCAGGAACCCTGATTTGTCATTCTTCCGCCGCGGCGCCAATAAATAGCGTACCAGCTTTTCTTCGGAAATGATCGCGTCATCAGGAATTCTCACATTGGCCATTATAGCACAGGAAGGGCGCGGCCATCGTTCTTGCGGCCGTCCTGGCGGGGCGAACTTCAAGCGGTTGCGGGCGGCGCGGGGGGCAAGCCGGGAGACGAGGCCGAAGGCTTTCCATCGACCTCTCTCCCGGTTGCCCGCCCCCGGTGACAGTGCGGGGGTGTGCCGGAAAGTCTACAAACCTTTCGAATATCCACTTAACCCCCAATTCGTAATTCGTAATTCCTAATTCCTAATTCAACTCCTCCCCATCCGGTACTTGATGTCCTAATTCTTCTCTCAGCCCAGACCCCGGCGGATTAGCCCGTGAGATTCTATTCAGTATCCGGATCTATAACCGGATAAAGGTAGATAGGAATGCCTTCACCTGCTCCTACACTCGAACACTCAAACATAAACGCGTTACGCCCCGGACGACTTGAGGCGTAGTAGTCAGATAACTGGCTCCTCGTTATTATCGGAATTTCCAGCCAGTCTACATCGGAATGAGCGCTTTCAAATGCGACCTCAAATGGATCGAAGACATAGATGAATTTTTCTTCCTCCGCCCCTCGATGAGCGAGAATTTCGTCGAACAATTCCTCTACGTCAAGTGGAGAACCCATCGAATTCCCAAAGTGCGTATGTTCAACCTCCCACAGTTCATTCTCTTCCTCACGCAAGAATGCAAGAAAATCGTCGTCTGAAACCTTGGCAATCAACGGCATATCGGCCATGTTTTTCTCCAAATTTGTTTTGATTTGATAATTTTCAGGGCTTTTAATACACCGTAACTTAAAAAATAAGCCTTATTATTGATAACGTCTGCACAAGCTGATAAGCTGAGTTGATGAAAAAGCAACATGTCCAACTCGGTGAATCAGAACGTACACAGTTAGAAGCATTGTTGAAGCAGGGCCGTCTCCCTGCCAGAAAATTCAAACGCGCTCTCGCTATTCTGGAGCTAGACCGCGGTCGCACCTTTACAGCTGTGGCCCAGACGGTCGGGGCAACGAAACAAAGCGTCGCCATCTGGGCCGAGAAATATCGCGAAAATGGCCTGACCGGTTTGGAAGACAAACCGATACCTGGTCGGCCGGTCACCATTGGCGGGCAGGAACGAGCCAGGATTACCGCTCTGGCCTGTAGTGACGCACCGGAAGGGTACAGCCAGTGGTCTTTACGCTTGCTGGCCGAGAAAGCGGTTGAGTTAGAATATGTTGAGCATATCTCCCACATGCATGTGGCTCGCATTCTCAAAAAAACGACCTCAAACCGCACCTGAAACGGCAGTGGTGCATCGGCCCGATAACCAGTCAGTTTATCGCCCGGATGGAGTCGATCCTCTGGTTATATGCCCAGCCCTACGACCCGCTCTACCCTGTGGTGTGCCTGGATGAGCGTCCCTGTTTTCTGATTGGTGATGTCGTCGAGCCTCTGGCCATGCAGACCGGACTGGTTCGCAAAGAGCATTACGCCTACGCCAAGTTGGGTTCATGTAGCCTGTTCGCCGCCATTGAACCCTTGACCGGCAATCGGATCGCTCAAGTCCACCACCGACGGACCAAAAAAGAGTTTGCGTTGTTCTCTCAGGCGGTAGCCGCCGCCTATCCAGGAGCGACGAAGATCCATCTTGTCCTGGATAACCTCAACACCCACAACGCCAGTGCATTTTACGAAAACCTGCCGGCCGATGAAGCCTTTGCTCTGGCCCAGCGGTTTGTATTCTTCTACCCACCCAAATCGGCTAGCTGGCTCAACATGATTGAGATTGAGTTCTCGACACTCTCGCGCTTATGCTTGCAGCGACGTATTCCAACCATGGAATTGTTGGAATCGGAGTTGTTGGCCATCGTCGCTGAAAGAACGGAGAAACGCATCAAGATCAACTGGCAGTTCTCAATCGATGTCTGTCGGCAGAAGCTGAATTCGCGATATTCGGTTGTTAACGAGGCCAATTCCAAATTTAAGGAAGTGACGATTATTTAAGTTACAGAGTATTTAACTTGCCCTTCGACTGTTTCCAATTTGTTATTCGTTCTCGTAATTATCGTTTACCAGCCTCACATCCTCCCCGGTCCGGACCCGACCTGAATCGCCGGATTGTCCGGCTCCTGTCCGCGCTCCATGATCTGCGCCGCTAATCAACCCGGTTAGACTTCAGCGCATTATGCAATCGGCAAAGCACCTGGCCATTCTCAACGATGGTCTGCCCGCCTTTGCTGTGCGGCAACACGTGATCGGCCTCGTATTCGCTCCAGGACACCTGCGCCGCGGCTTCGGACTTGCCCTCCTGCAGGCAGATCTGGCACAGACCGTTGTTCTTGCGGTAGATCCGGATGCGTTCCGCCTCATCGAAGGCGCGCTTCTGGTCCTTGGTCACCAGCCGGTGATCGCGCTCGGTCATGAAATCAAAAAACAACTGACGTATGATCCGGTCGCGCGTCTCCGTCTCCGCCTTGCTTTGCTGGCGGTTGTCGGAAAAGATGAGGATGTCGGTATCCTGCTCACGCGCCAATTTCCAGCGCTCATGAAAGGCTATGACGAATTCCCGAAACAGGCCTTTCTCCGCCGCGCCTATCACATAATACCGTGCCAGATGGCGCAACAACAGGTAGACCGAGATGACAAAGTATTCGTTCTTGAATTCCTTGATCCCGTTATTGTCATCGAGCATGGGATCGTCCCTGAAGGTGTCATCCAACAGGCTCAGGTTCTTCAGAAGCGCTTTGGCTTGCGGTTCGTTCTCGTAGGTCAGGTTGCCGATGCCGTCCTCGACCGTGGTTTGGTCGATCAGGTCGGCCACTACCTTGTCAGTCGTATCGGTCGGTCCGTCGGCGATCTCGATCAGCAGCAGGCGTGCCAGCAAGGACAGATGCTGCATGCGGCCGTTGTCGCGCGAATAGAGCCGGAAGAACTTGTGCTTGTGAGGGTTGCTGTCGATGGGCTTGTATTGCTGATAATCGAAATCGTAGTCGTCGCCGAACCTGACGATGAAGTTGCGCACCCGGCTGGCCAGACGAGCGTGGGCGATCTCCATATAGTTCAACGATTCGCCCTGCTGCAGGCGCCAAAATATCTCCGAGGCCGTGCGCTGGTGTTCGACGCTGTGGGGATCCTCAATGCCCTTCACAAGATCGGCGTTGTACTTCAGCTCCTTCTTGACGAACTTGCGAATATCCACCGGCAAATCGGAATACTTCTTGCCCGGCAAATCGGGGTTCACGTCTTTCAGCGTACTTGGCAGCGCCAGGCCGTCGGCCAGAAAAGCCTGCACCGTGGCGATTCGCTGCTGACCGTCGATCACTTCGCGAATGGTCTGTTCGTCGGTAAGCCTGACTTCGCGGATAACGATCCGGGGAATGTAGTAGCGGCGAAAGAGGCTGTCGAGCAACGCCTGCTGCTTCTTGCGCGACCAGACCGTCTTGCGCTGGTAGGGCGGCCGCACGATATATTCTTCGGCGAACTCCTTGAAATCGGTGATCGATATCGGCTCGAAGAGCACTTCATATTCTTTTCGCGGGTTAAAAGCCATGTGTTCCTCCTGTTAATTTGTTTCGTCGTCGTCTTCCCCGAACAACTCGCCCCCCATCCGGTACTTGATGTCGTAGTAGATGATAAAGTCGAGTTCTTCGTCGGTGAAGTGGTAGTGCTGGGCCAACAAACTATCAATTCTGTCCATAATGACTTTCGACCGGCGTGGGTTCCTGTTGCAGCACAATAGCCCCCAGAAAATGGGTGCCCACGCCGGCTTCGGCGTTGGCCTGGTTGCCATTCTCTTCAGCCAGTTTCTCGGCATACTCCTCGGCCAGGTTGCGCACATCATTCCATAGCGGCTCCCACTGCTTTTCCTGGTTCCAGACGTAGGGGCGCTGGAAGGTGGGAATGAAGTATCGAACATCTTTCTGGAACAATTTCTTGATATTGTGTTTATCCGCTTCCATTTGTCATCCTTTGGTATACAGTCGCGGCCGCCTCTGGCGCCGGGCGGGCGCGACACGCCCCACAAAATCCGTCCCTCACGGGGGCGAATTAGCCCCGGCCACAAAACATAACGGGATGATTTTATCCATATTTGGATTATTCGCAGCCTAAAGACGCGCACAGGCGGCCGCCGCAAATCCGGTGAAGATTAGCCCATGGCCCCAGGCGGGCGGGATCTTGCAGGTGAACAAATTAATGCGGTATAGGGGGGGGTAGGGGCGAGGCAGCGGCGAAATTATCACCGTTTTGCGGAACCACCCTCATCCGCCGCTGCCTCGCCCTCTTCGCAGAAGGGTCAGGTAACCGGGAAGGAAGGCCGTGCGTTCCCAAGGAGATGGTTGCCCGGTTGCCTGACCCCTACCGTACCCTTGATTAATTCGTAAAAATGCAAAACCCCACCACCGCATGCCTCTACAGGTCCTTCATCCGACTGTGGATCCGGGCGGCGGCCAGCATCGGCGCCACCCACGGCAGCGTGATCAGGCCCAGCACCTGCGACAGGAGCAGATAAAACGCGCCGGGTTCGGCCCGCGCTATCGGCGGGGCGGCGACCAACAGCCCGGTCAGGCCGATTCCCAGCATCAGGATGCGCTCCAGCGCCCGGGCGGCGCGGGCGTGACGCGGGGATCGGCCCACGATCAAGGCCAGCATGGACGGCAAAGCCACGAAACCCAGCCCCAGCGCCATGATGAAAGAGAGGCTGCCCAACAGAAGCGTCAGGGGCGAAAACAGCCAGGCATGCCACAGCCAGGCATGCCACAGCCCGGCCAGCCCCAGCAGCGTCAACAGCCCCGCCACCAGCCGCCGGTGCAAGGCGACCGCGCGATGGAGATCGGCCTCCGTGCCGCCCGGCGACCGGTAATGACGCAGCCGTCGATAGACGACCAGCCCGGCCACGCCGCCGATTAGCCCGATGAACAGCGAGAGCCACAGCGTCAGTCGCGCGGCGGCCGGATTGGCGTGGGCCATGCCGGAGAAGAACACCGAGCCGAAGAAGACAAAGATGACCGCGGCCAGCGAACCCCCCCAGACGACCCCGGCCACGAACCAGCCCTCGCCCAGCAGCGGCACGTGGGTGTTGCGGGCGACGGCCTCGGTCAGATCGGCAGGCAAGGAATGGCCAAAGATACGCTGTGAAGAAGAGTGTGGTTCTGTCATGTCTCCTCGTCGTCACGTCCGGCAGGGTCGGCAACCGGCAATCGGAATGACTGATTCATGGAGCCATCCGGAGTCCAAACAAGGCCTCAAAGCGGGCCAAATGCAGCTGCCCGTAGGGTAGACGCTTGCGCGCGGAAGCGATTGATACGCCCCAGCCCTCAAGCAAATGTTGCACGGACCTGGAAGGATGGCGCGGCATGAAAATGAAGCTTGACCCCGTATCGCCAAGTTGTACCACTGCCATGCGGACCGGAGGTCGTTCCGCTGCAAAGTCCTCCAATACAGATCCGGCCTCCTCGGTATTCGACAGTGTGCCGATCAAGTCTCGATCAGATCCAATCAGAAGCACCTGTCTTCGGTCGTCATTCAGATCTTGCTCGACCAGATCGGCCGCCAGGAGGTCCAGGCTCAGAGAGGTCAGGCGCGTCCAGTCGCGCTGAGCCGGCAGTTCCAGGCCGGCATAACGAGGATGAACAGGGTAGCGCCTGGTGCTGCTCCATTGCCAGATCAAAGGAGACGCCGGCAGCAAGCCAAGCAATTTCGACAGATCGGCCTCGTGCTCGAACACATCGGACTCCAGGCACACGATGCCCACGGCTCTGTCATAATAGGTCAGCATAAGTCAAGGTCCTGCCTGTGCTCGGTCGAACCATTTGTGCTCCAACCAGCCGGCGGCGACGCCACAGATCGTGGGGAACCTGTTGATCTGACCATTCGCTCAAATGGCACTGGCCTTTTCACCTTTGGTTCGGCGCTCATTCCTGGCGTTTGACGGAGGACCGGAGCGATGTTACGATGGGAGCGACGAAGCAGTGTGAGCAGTTTTCAACTGCCCACACCATCCGTATTTTAGCACAAGTCCATCGCCGGATAAAATCCCATGTGGAGTGATATGCGGCGAGCATTCCGCATAACCCCCGCCAGAGGGACAAAAAGCGGAATAGCAAGCCGGCGGGATATGACGACCGGCAATCCCGCGAATCAGTAGTTAGGCGCACAAGCCCAAAGCACAATGAGCGATAGCGAGAGAATGTATGGCAAAAATAGTGATGATTATTGCGCCTGAAAGATTCAGAGACGAAGAATTGTTCGTTACAAAAGAAGAACTTGAAAAGGCTGGACATGAGACAGTTATTGCAAGTAGCGTCAAGGGAATTTGCCCTGGCTCTCGTGGCGGCTTTGCAACCGCAACTCTGACGCTGAATGAAGTTAAAGCGAGTGATTATGACGCCGTAGTATTTGTTGGGGGTGGCGGATCCAAAATATATTACGCCAACGAAGAAGCCTTGCGTATTGCAAAAGAAATGCACAAGAAAAAAACGGTGGTTGCGGCTATTTGTCTCGCTCCATTAATTTTGGCAAATGCTGGAATTCTCAAGGGAAAAAACGCCACTGTCGCAGGCACTGAAGCCAAGACAATAGAAAGCAAGGGCGCAAAATATACCGAACCTGGGGTTACTGTGGATGGCAATATTGTTACAGGCAATGCCCCCAAGAGTTCAAGATTGTTTGGGCAGAAAATCAATGAATTATTGAAGGCACGTGGTTTTTGAGTCAGATGTAAAATTTCAGCATGTTAACGGTGTCATCTTTTATCCACCATCGAGTCTTGCGTTCCGTGAGTGCGCCTAACAAAGCGTGCACTTGACGGGTGGGATTCTGCGGCATTTTCGGGCTTTTTCCACGCCCGAACAGAATCCTGCTCTCGAAGTTTTACCTACGCCCGCCCACCCGCAAGTAACGCCAGCCGTTCGGCGGCTTCGCCAGAAAATTAAGAGGCACTTTATATGAGTATACAAGAACAAATCAAAGAATATATTACTAACCAACCTGAGCCAAAACGTAGCGACATGCTAGAGTTGCACCGCGTTATTTTGGAAGCAATGCCAGCATGCAAATTATGGTTCTTGGATGGCAAAAACAGTGAAAATAAAATTGTTTCCAATCCTAATATAGGATATGGACTTCGCACCATAAAATATGCTGATGGAAAAACCAAAGAGTTTTATCAAATTGGCTTGAGCGCAAACACAACTGGAATCTCTGTCTACATCCTTGGTATCAAAGATAAGAAATACTTAGCCCAGACATACGGGAAAAAACTCGGCAAGGCGAGCGTAAGCGGATATTGCATTAAGTTCAAAACGCTGAAAGATATAAACATTGATGTACTTGAAGCGGCAATACGATATGGGATTCAGAATGAATTAGCACAAAATTAATAGATAAGGCTCTCAATCGTTATGTCACAGAAATTTTTTAGTCAGTTCTCAAAACAAGTGCATCTTACGGCAAAGACGCCGCCGAACAAAGTGTGCACTTGACTGGTGGGATTCTGCGGCTTTTTTTGGGCTTTTTCCACGCCCGAACAGAATCCTGCTCTCGAAGTTTTACCTACGCCCGCCCACCCGCAAGTAACGCCAACCGTTGGGCAGCACGGCCTTTGAGTAGCACGTCAAAGGGAAAGGGTGAGAGATGATAGCGGAGGATATCGCCGCGGCATTGGCGCTGGCGCGGTAGCCTTTCCTGCCGTGCTGCCCAACCCGCGGCTGCACCTGACGCGGCTATCATGCCCGGTTATGAGGTCGACACAACGGGGCTTGCCCTCGGCTCAAACCAGTTTGATCATAGCCAGGCTTCGGGGATAGGCAATTGCCCCCAACGGAAAACAATCCCATGACCACCTGTTTCCTCGCGGAAGCCCCAGCGCGCCGGCTGCTGGTCTGAAGCAGCCCCCATCAGGAACTCACGCACATCCTGGCGCACGTCATCGCGGCAGATGTAGATCATCTGGCCCTCGAACGCCTCGGGTCCCAAACTCCTCCGGCTCGAGTGGCGCACATACCAGAACACCTCGCTCGAATAGAGCCATCCGGGCGTTCGCCAACTCCGCAGGTGTCAAGACCGGTTCGATCATCAGCGGTTCTCTCTATCTGGAAAGCCGAAGTAGCGGCGGAAAGCGGCCCGCCAACTCTGCTCCTGATTGGCCTCGAACATGGGCAGAATCCGATCCGCCCAGCGCTCGAACAAGTCGGCCTCGAAGCGATATTGGTCAAGCTCCCCGTCCAGGAAGCGCTGCACGGTCTTTTTCGTGTGGATCTGTTGGCCGCTCCTGAACTCGACCAGCAGGAACAGCGCATACCAACCGGATTGACCGGCATGGTCTATGTAAGTACCGCCGGGAAAGGGCGCATCCGCGGAGCCGAGCAGGATGTGAAACGCTCCATCCGACAGCTCCGCCAGCAAGGAAGCGGCAGGAGAACGGTAGAGCGCGGTGCATTCCCGCCCGTCGCGAAGACACACGCAGTCCGCCGGCTCGAAGGAACGCTGTTCGAACATCTTCCCGAAACAAGAGCCGACATGAGCAGTGAATTGGGCGCAATGAGTATCCGAGCCGGTCATGATTTCCTCCTTTGCTCTTACTCCGAACCGTCGTCCGGGTAGGTGAAATCCAGGTCGAAATGTCCGTCGGGCTGTAACGTGAAGCGGGCTTTTACCCACAGCGCGTGGCCGGGCTTTTGGGTGCGGCGGCGCAGCTCGTCAAACATCAGGTAGCAGCGATAATCCGGATCGAAGTCACGTTGTTGGTCCGGCGCGGCCGCCGGAACGTACCTGCCCCAGGTCAGGCCATTGTCGTCCTCCTCGATCTCGGCACAGGCCGTGGCGCTGAGCCACGCCTCAGGCATGGCGTCGACGATGAGTTGGCCCATGGCCTGATAGATCTGCTCAGTTGGCGTGTCGGTCAGATCGAAGAAGCCCATGCTATTCCCCAGCCGCCTCTTTAACGCGCTGCATGATGATCTCGCGTGCCTTCTGATACACTTTGGGGTGGGCCAGGCTCAGATCGAGGACCAAATCAGCCGTGGTAAAACCACTTTGTTTGGGCCATCGCTCAAGGGAGGCGTACTTCTGCGGATCAACCATGGTCAGCTCGATCCATTGCAGCGGTTTACCGGACGATTGCCTCGCGGCCGATACGGCTCGAATATCGATATAGTGAATAGTTCTCCAATTTCGACCAAGGATGATTCCATCCGGGCCGAGGATCAGGATTGGCCGAAGACCGACAAAAGTGGCGGCGCTCAGGCCAATGACGCCAAAGATTATCGCCAACAAGCCCACCAGCTCCTGGATATCCTTCGACCAGGGCAGCACCGCACTCTGCGGCGGCGCGTAGTTCATCATCAATAAGCCGACCAGGGCAAATCCTGCGCCACTCGCCAAGGCATAAATGACGTTGGCGCGAATGAGCACGATGTTGTTGGTCTCGTCCATTTGATGGTTCATGGCATCACCGCCAGTTCCTGCCAGCCACCGCCGCGATTCACCTGCGAAAGGGCGTCCTCCGGCCGGGCGCAACGCACCTTGACGCCGTTGTTGCGCGATTGGGCGATAGTTTCGACGCCCAGCTCCTTCGTGAGCTGTTCGGCAACATCCGAGGTGATCCGGCGCGCCTCGTCCTCGATCAGGGGGTCATAGAGGCCATCGTAGGGTTCGATCTTGCCCTGCGGCACGAAGTAGCACCACGTGCCTTCGGTCACGTGACAGAAGAGATCGATCGTCTCGCTGCCATCCTGACGATAAACATAGGCTGAGCCGTCCTCAAACAGCCGTTCGACCGTGCCGGCGGTCAGACCATCTGTCCCAAAGGGACATTCCGACTCCAGCCAGCTCCCTTCTTGCTGCTCCTGCCAACAGAAAGTGCCGATGTCCGAGCTTTGGAGTTGGACAACGTTGTTGTCCAGCCAGCGCATCGACCAGGCCAGGCGGCTGGATGCATAAGTCTGTTGGCGGTGAAGGATGGCCTGGGTTGTCTTATCGCGTACTTCGAAGATCAACGTCAGGTAGAGGGCAGGATCGTCCCGGCTGGTATTAACGGTGATCGAAAGCGTGCGGTCCTGTTGCGGCGAAACGATCAGCACAGGCTCTGCGGTTGCATCGGGATGCTCTTCCCTCCACGACCCACCGCAGCCAACGGCCAGGATGCCGGCCAGCGCCGCCCAGATCAGCCATGTCCCAACCCGCGTCCGCTTCGCCGATCGCCTCATCGCGCCTCCGGGCTAGGTATTGTGGGCCATAAGATGGACCCTCACCAGGCCATTCTCAAGCGGTGTCACTACGACACTGTAGTATTTTGCCCCCACCTGTTGATAGAGGCCGCTGTAATCGATCCCGGTGGAATCGGCCGCCGCCGGTTCCCACCAGTCGGCCGCCTCGCTGAGCGCCGGTCCGGAAGAAAAGAAGGGTGAATAGCCCGCTTCCAGCGGCTCGGTCAGGCCCAGCTCGGCCAGCCAGGCGGTGACCTCCTCCATCGGCGCGTCGAAGCGGACGAGGACTATCGTATCCAGCGCCGACTCGCCGGTGACATGCACCTCGGTCGCTCCGGCCGGCAAGGGGCTGCCGATAAAGGCGATAGCGTCCTGCTCGTTGAATGGTTGCGACAGGAAATTGAAGGGGACGCGGCCGTCCTGCTCCGGGGCGCGCTCGGACCGTGAATCCGAACACCCCGCACCGGCCACGAGGCTGAATGTGAACAGAGCCGCCAGCAGGATGACTTTGTTGAGAAATGCCATCTTCCTCCCCAGGTCATGGTATCCGGTCTGAATTGAGGAAAGTATATCAAAAGACCCCATTCGTGCAGCCAGTCTCATCTCTTTCTGAGCGCGCAAGATTAACCGACAGTCAACATGCGCGGCCCGGACAAAGACGCTTATACCGGTTTCCCTGAGCGAACAGGTGCATATACAAATGATAGTATTACTTTGTGATTGCAGAATGTCGGAAAACTATATAATCCATAGGCGGACGTTTTCGGCGCATCGAGCACAACCAGGTTTCCAAAAGAATAAGGAGAAAAACATGAATCCGCAAAAGATCACTCTCAAAGCCATCTCGTACGTCTTCGTTAGTGGGCTTGTCTTCTTCTCGGCCCTGGCTCTTGCCGGATTCAGGCCGGACATGCTGGCCAAAGCCGACTCGCCCGACACGCTCGCGCTCGCAACGGCCGACGCTGAGGCGTTGCCTCCCCCGCCGGTTGAAATGACGGAGTTGCAGTCCCAGGCGAACCGTGCCGCCCTGTCCTCGACCCTGAGCTACTACTTTATCCCCGGCAACACCTTTACCCCGTGGGGCAACGTGCCATATACCCGCCAGGTTACCGGCTGTGTCAACCAGGCGCCTGCCGGAACCGCGTTTTCCGCGCCGGTGCACTTGCCGAAGGGGTCGGAAGTGGTGTCCATCACGCTGTTCACATTTAATTTGGAGAGCACAAGCGCGAAAAGCCGGGCCTACTTCATTTTAAACGATGGAAAGGGGGGTGGCGGGTATACGGTATCGGCCGAAAGCCTCCCCAATACAACGGGATACCAGCAAAATGATAGCAGCGATAACAACCCGGCCACGATTGACCCTCAGAATTACAATTATCTGGTTGAGTGGAGAACCGATACCGGTAATCCGTCACCATATTTAAGCTTGTGCGGCGTGCGGGTGGCTTATTATGCGCCGTCGGCGGCCGCGTTTCTGCCCTACATTTCCAATCGAAACATGCAGGCGATCCCCTTTTAGTCGGTCGCCATGGCGACCAATAACACGGGCAGCGGACGGCGAGATTCCGCGGCTTCGCGCCCGCCCTTTGACCTGACAGGCCTCCCAAGACCTGTCAGGTCAAACCGAACACATTTCAGCCGTCGAGCGTGACCTCCCGCGGGTCGGCCACCAACAGGATTTTGCCGGCGCTCATGTGGTCGATATACATCTCGATCCCCTCTTGCGCCTGCGCCAACGGGATGCGCTTGTGAATGGGGGAGTACAGATTGCCGTCGGTTCATCCAGTTGAACGGCGTGCATCGTCGCCGGGATAGAATAATTCATGGTCGCCTGCTATTAAGGGTGTGATTAGCTGAGTGAATTTGGAACCCATCCCGCTTCAACGTCGCTTCATTTAGCTCCATGGGGTCTCCTTGACAGAGATGGCAGGTTAGCAGGTTTTGTCACCTGTGCAAGGTCGACAGGAAGATGACCAATCTGTGAATTTCCTTTTAGCAAGCCGCGTGTGGGTGGACCGCGAATGAACGCGAATGAACGCGAATGAACGCGAATTGGGACGTGGTGATGGATTTTATTCGCATTTATTCGCGTCTATTAGCGATCCTCTCTTGGCTCCCCTCGAATAAATACGAATGAACGCGAATGAACGCGAATTGGGACGTGGTGATGGATTTTATTCGCGTTTATTCGCGACCATTAGCGATCCTCTCTCGGCTCCCCGCGAATAAATACGAATGAACGCGAATTAGCGCTTGGTGAAGACCATGCGTTTCCATTCAAGCCGGGGCGAGCCGAAATTGATGAGCAACCCGACAGGCTTCCCGCTCGCTTTCAGGTAGTTGAGGATCTGCGCCTGCTCCATATTGGTCAATTCCTTCATCGCCTTGATTTCGACAATGACCTGATCGTAACAAAGAAAGTCGGGGATATACTCCTTGACCAGATAGCGTCCCTTGTAAGCGATCCGGATCAGGGGATGGGCGACAAACGGAATGGCGCGACTCCTCAGCTCGATGTCGAGCGCCTCCTGGTAGACCGCCTCCAGAAACCCGGCCCCCAACTCATTCGACACCTCCAGCGCCGCCCCGACGATCCTGAAGACCTCATCCTTCAAAATCAATTCGCGCTCTTCCCCGTTCATTTCAACGCCTCCTTAACTAAAATATATTCTCAGCCACTATCGCCCATCCTTCTTTAATTGGCTTTCATTCCTGTCCATTAGTGGGTCCTTCCTGATTTTCCACGAATTAACGCGAATGAACGCGAATGAACGCGAATGGGTATATGGCGAGTTTCCTCGGCCCGATGCCATCCGCCTCCATAAAAAGCGGCCCCCAACACCCAACCTTCTCTATTAGCGTCCATTAGCGTCCATTCGCGGACCCATTAGCGGTCATTCATAGGTAGAAAAAAGTGTAGCATTGCGGCCAGGGCCGGGCAAACGGGCCGGTAGGACGAGAAAGGGAGCGCCTGTCACCCCCACTGTGCTAGAATGGAGCCGGAGCAACGCCCATGATACCGGTTGAGATTTGCATCGAAGCATCCGAGCCCGCGGCCGTGGCCCAAGCCGCCGGCGCGGCTTACCACGGCGGCGCGACCACCGTCGAGTTATGCGCGGCCATGGATCTGGACGGCCTGACCCCCTCGCCCGTCTGCCTGACGGCCGCCCGTCAAGCCTTCGGCCAACGACCGGGCCTGATGGCCATGATTCGCCCCCGCGCGGGTAACTTCTGCTACACACCGGATGAGCTGACGTTGATGTTGGCCCAGATCGACGCGGCCGCCGAGGGAGGCGCAGATGGCGCAGTATTCGGCGTATTGCGCGCGGGCGATGGATGGATCGATTCGGCCGCCAACCGGCGACTGCTGGCCGCGGCCCGCGAGCGCGGGATGAAGGCCACCTTCCACCGCGCCTTCGACGCCACACCGGACCCTGACGCCGCCCTGGACACGCTGCTCGAGTTGGGCTTCGACCGCGTGCTGACCAGCGGCCTGCCCTGGGGCCAGCCGGGCACGGCGCTGGACGGCGCGGCCAGATTGGCGCGAACCATCCACCGCGCCGGGGATCGCATCGAGGTCGTGGTGGGCGGCGGCATCAGCCCGGCCAACGTGGGGCCGCTGCTGGCTCGACTGCCGCTCCACGCCGGGCGGGTGTCGGTCCACGCCTACTCCGGCGCGAAAATCGGCGGCCGGACTACGTTGGAAGCGGTGCGCGCGCTGGTGGTGGCAGCGGGCGTGAGAGGGAGATAGGTGGGATGGGGCAGGCGGCTTTTTATTGCGGGATTACCATGAATGCTCCCATCGTCCAAAATAGCCCGTGAGCGATGAACGGAGCAACCAGACTGGATTCCCGCCTCCGCAGCCAGCCCAGGATAAGCCCGGTTACAAATGCCGCGCCGAAATCGAGCAGGTGAGTCGAATACCCCAGATGGGCCACAGAAAAAATGGCGGCCTGAACGACAATGGCCATCGGGAGGTTCATCTTGTCCGCCAGAAGGGGTTGCAAGTAACCCCGATATAAATTTTCTTCTGTCCAGGCCGGCAAACCAAACGCAAAGAATATGACAAGCAGTAGCCGGGTCAGGCTGGGAACGAACAGGTCCGGCTGTTGGGTGTTTCCCTTGAGCATCGACCACACAATGATGTTGATGTATAGCAACACAAAACCGACCAAGCCCAGCCCGACGGATTTGAGTAATCCTTTGGATGTCCAGCCTAATTCCTGCCAGGAGGTTCCTGTCAGGCAGACAATTCCCCCGACGATTAGCCCGATAGAAATCAGGATGAACCAAAAGAGCAAGAACAAGGCAAAGGGGACGGATTCCTGGAAGTCCGAAGAACCAAAATTCTGTTGCCAGGAGGCGGTTTCAATCCAGCGCAGCAGCGACAAAGCCACCACCAGTATGA
>JAGOZU010000149.1 GCA_018058545.1 Promineifilum sp.
CGGCCCAGCCCTTCAGCGACAGCGTCTTGGTGATCGCCGCCGTCAGGGTCGTCTTGCCGTGGTCGACGTGCCCGATCGTGCCGATATTGACATGCGGTTTCCCGCGCTGAAATTTTTCCTTGCCCATTCTGTTTCTACCCTCAACTGACTGTGATAACTTTCCCGGCGAGGCGCGAGGCGACGCGCGGGATGACCTTAACCTTATTCTTTGTTGGAACGCGCCGTTGGGTCGATATACACGAGAAGAAAGCCCACGATGGGATTTGAACCCATGACCTCATTCTTACCAAGAATGCGCTCTGCCGACTGAGCTACGTGGGCGGTTTTCGACGATCAATCAAGACCTGACAGGTGGGCGCAAAATGCCACAACCGACCTTTCAGGTCTGTTGACGTGTGGGCCAGGTAGGACTCGAACCTACGAAGGCTACTGCCAGCGGATTTACAGTCCGCCCCCTTTGCCGCTCGGGACACTGACCCATGGGTATATCGATGTTTCCGGCTCGACTTGTGCCGCGTCGGGAGCCGCCATGCAGAGCCGACGATGGGACTTGAACCCATAACCGATGCTTTACAAGAGCATTGCTCTGCCAAATTGAGCTACGTCGGCAGTTCGATCGTGTTCGCCGCGTTCCAGGCTATAAATGTTCGTTCGGCTTTAAGGCAAGCCAACCTATGCGCTTTCTTCAAGCACTGCCGTATAAGTATAGCAAGATTGTGGTGTTCGTCAATATGGATTTGGCGAAATGGGGTTGGAAGCGGGGCGGGTTTGTTATTCTTGTTATATAGGAAGGGGCGCATGTTCGCCGACAGGAATCCGGCGGTGGCCGGCTCGCAAACCAACAGTTTGCGCTACAGTACCCGCCGCGACGGTTTCGGGCTAGAATTGGGTTCGTATATTGGCAGGGTCGCCCGGGGCGGCCGTTGGGAGAGATTCCATGAGCGAACAACCGGTCACTATTCTTTGTCTGGCGGGCTATTATAAAGGAACGAACTTTCTGAAGGCGGCCAAGGCGCTGGGGGCGCGTGTGCTGCTGCTGACGCGCGAGAACAATGCCGGGGAGCCGTGGCCATACGACAGCATCGATGCGTTCCATCTGATGCCCGATTTGCGCAAGCGGCCGGATATCATCCATGCCGTCAGCTATCTGATGCGCGGCCAGCCAATCGACGCCATCATCCCCCTCGACGATTATGATGTGGAGACGGCCGCCGCGCTGCGCGAGCATCTGCGGCTGCCGGGGCTGGGCGAGTCGGGCGCGCGCTACTTCCGCGACAAGCTGGCCATGCGGCTGCAGGCGGCCGCCCATGACATCCCCGTGCCCCCCTTCACGCCCCTGTTCAGCTACGACCGGCTGCGGGAGTGGATGGCGCGCGTCCCGCCGCCGTGGGTGCTGAAGCCGCGCTCCGAGGCCGGGGCGATGGGCATCCGCAAGCTCTACGACAGCGAGGCTGTCTGGCGGCGGCTGGACGAGCTGGGCGACGAGCAGTCGTTCTTCCATCTGGAGCAGTTCATCCCCGGCGAGATCTACCACGTCGATTCGCTGGTCTACGACGGCCGCATCCTCTTTGCCCAGCCGCACAAATACGCCCGGCCGCCGATGACTGTGGCCCACCAGGGCGGGGTCTTCGCCAGCCGCACGCTGCCTGTCACGGGGTCGGGCGACGGCGAGGAGGCGCGGGCCATCCTGGGGCTGAACGAGCGGCTGCTGGCGGCCTTCGGCCTGGAGCATGGGGCCGCCCATGCCGAATTCATTCGTGGCGAGGACGGCCGCTACTACTTCCTGGAGGTGGCCGCGCGGGTGGGCGGGGCCGACATCGAGCAACTGGTGCAGGCGGCCAGTGGCCTGAATCTGTGGGGCGAGTGGGCGCGGATGGAGATCGCCTACGCCCGCGGGGAGTCGTATGACGTCACCCCCACGCGCCACGACTACGGCGGCCTGCTGGTCTGCCTGGCCCAGCAGGAGTGGCCGGATCTGTCGGCCTATGACGATCCGGAAGTGGTCTACCGGGTGCACAAGAAGCATCACGCCGGGCTGGCGGTGGCCTCGCCCGACCCGGAGCGGGTGCAGTGGCTGCTGGCCCACTACGCCGAGCGATTCGGGCAGGATTTTCTGGCGGTGATGCCGCCGCTGGACAAGGCGCCGTTGTAGGGGGAGTGTGTTCAGGGGGAACAACCCGATTTTTGCGATCTTAAGGCAGATTGTAATGTTTCTGTCATAAAATAAGGCTACAGTGCCATTGTTGTCGTTTTAGGCAGCGGGTTTGCGATCGGGCCAAGGGCATCACGCCTCCACACAGCACCAACTCACTTGGACCGATCAGTCGGATAAACAGGACGATCATCACCTCATGAGGTGACATTCGTCACTATCCGGTTGACCCTCGACAAGGCTATTGTTGGATTGTCTCGACCGAATGCCGGAGCAATCATTGCGCGGCGTCCGGTCATGCATTCCGGGAATTATCCATGTCCAACAGGAGGCCGTGGATTAGGAGGCGGACTATATGCTAAAAGACGTTCCAGTTCATAACGAGGGCGGTCGTCGGGGAGACAGTCCAGTCATTTCCTTGTCGCCGCACCATTCGTGTCACTCAAAAGCATATTTGCATTGAGGGATCCATCCGGCTTCATGCCGGGCATGGCGGCCATCCAGTAGCCGCCCCTAACCATCATGGACGCATGGCCGCGCTGCCCTGTGTTCGTTGCCGTCAACCTTCCGTTGACCGGGTTTGCCGGTCATGGGGGTTGCAGCACAAAAGTTAACATAACTGCTCACAACTCAAGCTTGACATCAGTATTTGGAGGAACATCATGTCAAATATAGAGAAGCCCTTGTTCAGCCGGGCGGCGGCGGTTTTTATCGCCGTGCTCCTATCAATCATGGCGCTGGGAAGCTGGAACCAACCGGTTGCTGCCGCGCCCACGTGTACGGCCGATTGCTATGTAAGCCCCACAGGTAGTGACGCCAACGACGGCGCAACGGCGGCCACGCCGCTGTTGTCCATCCAACTGGCGGTCAACACCGTCTCAAACGACGGCACAGTTCATCTGGCCGCGGGAACCTATTCCGGTGATACGATGCTCTCGGCCGAGGGTTGGCGCGAGTTGCTCATCACCAAACCCCTGACGATGCTCGGCGCGGGCAGCACCACGACGTTTGTGCAGTTCCGCGAGGAGACGACCGGCATCGAAGTCGAAGGCAATGTTGGCGGCGACATCACGTTCCAGGGCATCACCTTCACCAAAATCCCCGCCAACACGAACGCCGCCGGCTTCAACATCCGCTTTGTTGAGTGGGCCACCAAGTCCTTCGACGTGGTTACCTTCGACGATGTCGTCAGCGAGTACGCCTCCGGCCGTAACGTATTTCTGGGCCATAACGGCACATATGACGAGGTCATCGTCACCAACAGCCGCTTCAATTATTCCGGGGCCTATGGTTTCACCATTAACGGCATAGCCAACAAGGTCACAGTGACCGGGTCGGCTTTCAATTATAACGGCCGCCTGGACTCGGTTCACGGCGAAGCCCTGGCGTTGTATTCCAGCGATGGCACAATATCCAATGTGCTCATCAAGGACAGCGAATTCATCAACACAGCGCTGGTCGGCACCGGTATCGCTATAGCCAACATCAAAGACGTGACGATTGACAACGTCGAAGCCACGGGCAACTGGAACGGCATCGCCAACTGGGAATGGATCAACAAGACGTCGAACGTCCTCATCCAGAATTCGGCCGTCAACGGGAACCACACCGGAATCCTGATCGGCTCCGAAACCGGCAAGACCGTTGAAGATGTTGCAATCAACCACAACGATCTGAGCGACAATACCGCGTTGGGCGTGCACATGGTCCGCGTCACCGGCTGGGGCGAGGGCGTGATGACCAATGTGGATATCAACCGCAACGACCTGAGCGGCAACCCGACAATGGGCATTAACACGGAATTGCCCTACGAGACCGTCGACGGCAAGTGCAACTGGTGGGGCGACGCCAGCGGCCCCGGCCCGGTCGGCCCCGGCAGCGGCTCCAATGTCAGCACCGACGTTACTTATGCCGTATGGCTCTTCAGCAACAACCTCGATGGCGGCAATGTGGAAAATGTCGACACCGGCGAGCTGTTCTGCTCCATCC
Source organism: Promineifilum sp. (assembly GCA_018058545.1). Taxonomy (GTDB): domain Bacteria; phylum Chloroflexota; class Anaerolineae; order Promineifilales; family Promineifilaceae; genus Promineifilum. Next base: position 4,142 of record JAGOZU010000149.1, read on the forward strand.
AGGAAGCCATCGACGACAGCGACACGCTCGACGGACATACCATTGAGGTCTCGCCCGGCACCTATATGGAAAGCCCCACCGTCAACAAGTCGGTGACGCTCGTCTCCACCGGCGGCCGCGACGTGACCTTCATCGAGCTGCAGACGAATACGAATTACGTCCACTCGCTGCTGATCACCGGGGCCGAAGTGACGGTCGACGGGTTCACCATCGTAGGCATCGACGCCGCCTGCCCAACATATGCGGCGACCAACATCTACCTGAACACACAGCCCGACGACGTAATCATCAAAAACAACCGATTCCAGGTTGGCGCGATTGACACCGGCTGCACAACAGGCGATGACGGCTTCGGCATCATCACCGAGTATTCCGGCAACCCCGACGTGGCTTCGCTGACGGTCGAAGACAACATCTTCGAGCCGCTCAACACCGCCGGGCAGAGAGCGTTCTATATCAACCCCAGCGTGGTCGATTTCACTTTCAGCGGCAACGAGATCAACGGTCAGTTCGACGGCACTGCCATCACCGAGGCGCAGAACAACCTGATCGAAGACAACACCCTCACCGGCACGGGCGCGTCCGCCGGTTTCGGCATCTGGGGCTATCTCGACCCCGGCCTCTGGGGCACCGGAACCTTCCAGCGCAACACCATCACCGGCACGGCCAACGCCATCACCATCTACGATGCCGAAGACGTAACCGTGACTCACAATGACCTCGACGCCAACGGTCGCGGCGTGCGTGTTATGTCCGTTGTCGATGTCGACTTCGACCAAACCACGATTCATATTAACCGTAACGCCCTCACGAACAACACGACCAACGGCATCGACAATCTGCTGAACCCAGGGACCTTCGGCTCCGATTACATCGATGGCACTTGCAACTGGTGGAATCACGTCAGCGGCCCGTCGGGTGAAGGCTCAGGAAGCGGCGACAATGTCAGCGACTTCGTCGAATACAAACCCTGGCTCTACTCCGACGACCTCAACGGCCCCTGCTACGTCGGCGGGACGATCGAAATCAAAAAGGTGGCCCAGGGCGCCGGCAGCACCCTGTTCGAGTTCGACCCCAGCTGGAGCACAACCAACTTCAAGCTGGCCGACGGCGGCTCGTATGTCACCAGCCCGCCGCTGCCGGCCGGCAACTACTCCGTCACCGAGATCAACCTGCCCGTCGACTGGAAGCTCGACACGGCCACTTGCGTAAACCTGTACAATCCACGCATCGCCAATAACGGACCCAATACAGCCGATCCATCCAACATCACCGTGGCAGACCGTGACGAGTGGGTCTGCACCTTCACCAACGTCTATACCCCGCCGCCGGACAACGTCTGCAACGTGCAGGATTCCTCGGCGCAGTGGACCGACATCATCGGCGCGGGCATGGGCAATCCGAAGACCCACAAGGTATCGGTGAAGGTCAACATTCCCAACTACACCCAGGTCACCTCGCTCTATGGCCAGATGGTGGCCAAGGACATGGGCAAGGCTAAATTCGTGCGCTTTGTGATGCCCGGGGCAGGCAATTACGTGCAAGTCAACCCCATCACCAGCCCGTTGGACCATGCCTTTGGTACCTTCTGGTACGGCGCCGACCTCGTTTCGAAATTGCCCACGAAATCGGTCACCGGCCAGTGGTTCCTGCAGGCCAGCGGCACGAAGGGCCACATCCCGCGGGCTTTGGTGCTCTACCCGACCTACAACGACCCGAACAAGACTTACGTCAACATCTGGAACACCTA
>JAGOZU010000150.1:0-4949 GCA_018058545.1 Promineifilum sp.
CGTCGAGCTTGTCCAGTGCCTCGGCCACACTCGTGCCATAAACATTGACCGTCATCTTCTCCACCACGTCTTCATAGGGCGAGTAGTTCCCCAACAATTGCCGCGAACGCGACGACACCGCCGGCGCCCAATCAACCAGCGCGTAATTCGTGCCGTCCAGCAGATCGACGGTCACGTCCTCTCCCACGAGTTCCAGCGTCGAGTAGCTCACCGGTTCCTCACCATCGCGTCAGCCCTGCGCCCCTGTTGCCGCATCGCGTCCCCCACAGCCTGTTCCACCTGCCGCCGGATGTCCGCCAGACTGTGGTTTCCGCCGTCGATATTGATCGTCACGTTCACGTCACCGCCCGAGATCATCGACGCCCCGCCCGAAGCAAACGCCGACGACATGGGCTGCATGCCGCCATAGCCCGCCACCCCATACCCGCCGACCGGCATCCCCGATGCATGGTCAACCGCCCCCTGCATCATCCGGTCAACCGCTCCCCACACCTGCCGCGACCCTTTCGTCAGATTGATGACATAACCGGCGATCGTATTGTCGGCCAGTTCACCGAACACCGCGCTGGGCGAGGCGATCTGCAGCGTCGCTCGCGCCGCATTCACGGCCGCCCCCATCGCCCCGCTAACCGACCTCACAATACCGACTTGCCCGGCGGTCATCGCTCGCATAAACCCGCTCACGACCGACTCGCCCAACATCGCGCCGCTATTGCCCAGCAACGTCCGCCCACTGGCCAGCGCATCCTGAATCGCCTGCACTGCCGTCTGCCCGGCCGCGCCAAAGCTCCCCGCCAAGCGGGTTGCCGAATTAAGCACCGCGCCCAGTAGACTAATCACAGCCATACTAACCGCATCCGTCCCCTGCCGAATCCCCTCGACCATGGCCGCGATCAGCGCCTCCGCCAGAACGCGCCCCGCCCCGGCAAACAACCCTGCCGTATTGAGCAAAGCCGCGGCAATGGCTCCCAACGCCGTCGTCACCGGCCCGCTCGTTCCCGTCCCGGCCAGCATTGCGATCTGGGTCACTGCCAGCCGCACCTCTGTCACCAGTTGGTCGAGATTAGATCGGAAGGCAGTCGCGTATCCCACCGCCGCGCCAATCTCGCCTTCGGACGAAAATGCAGCGGAGATCTGGCCGGCCGATGTCGTAACGTATTTCAGTACAGGCGTAACGTCCGGCCTGGACATCTCTCCCATCTCCGACAACCCAACGGCGACGACACGTAATTCTGCAACGATCAGGCCAATCGATTTCGAGAAAGCGTGAGCCGCGCTCACCGCCGCCGCCGACAATGAGTCCGCTGCCGCCGTCAATCCGATAACAAGAGTCGTGGCAATAGTAACCAGGTCATTGACAAACTGCTGCGCGTTTTGTTGCAGGTTGGACGAGGAGGTATACGACGCTATGTCATTGATGGTATCCAGCGCCGGTTTCATGGCGTCAAATAAGTCCTTCATGGACTCGGCCATCTGTCCAGCCTTCTGCAATGCAACGCCGGATGCCAATGCCGATTCAGTCAGGCCATTGACCAGGATGGTCGTCACGGCGATAAGATCATCTATGAATTGCTGAGTCTTCCCCTGTAGTCCGCCGTCGCTGATGTACTTGGTGATCAGATGCAGTGCCCCTTTATCTGGATGCAACGCGGGTTCGACCACCTTCAGAATGCCCTCTATAGCCTTGGCCATCTCACCGGCTTCCGCAACGGCCGCATTCGCCAGCATCCCGGCCGACTCCAGGCCATCAACCAATGTCTGCACGACGATCACCAGGTCGGCCGCGAACTGCCGCACGTTCGTTTCCAATCCGCCCACGGTCGTATACCCGACCAGCAAGACCACGGACTTAACGGCTGGTTCAATAACCTTGACGATATCCTCCAGCGCGCCGCTCATCTCTCCGGCTTCCACGACGGCTTCATTGGCCAGCAATCCGGCCGCATCGAAGGCGTCAACCAGACCGCGAACCACCGTGACCAGGTCGGCCGCAAACGTCTCCACGGCCGTATCCAGACCCGCGCCGGATACGTAGTTCGACAGAGCAGCCAGAGCCTCGACGCCCGACTCCACCACGTCAACCAGGTCGCCCGCGTGCCCGGCAAATTCGGCCGCGTTCTCAATACTCGTGCCGATGTCCTGGGCAGCCTGCTCGAACCCGGCAGCCATGGCCACGACCAAAGCAATCAGGTCGTCAATGAATCGACCGATACCGTCTCTCAGAGCCTCGGTGTCGGACGAGTAGTTCGCCAACGCATTAAGTGATTCAATTGCCGGTTCGATCAGGTCGACCACCGCCCCCGCCGCATCCGCGAACGATTCAACCGATTCCGCCACTGCGCCGAACTCGACCGCCGCGTCTGCAAACTCGCGCATCAACGTGCGAATGATGTTGCGGAACAGCACGATCTGGTCGCGCAGATGCCAGCCGGAGATAACCGGCCCAAAGTCGAAGTTGCTGAGCAGCGTCACGGCCGCCAGACTGTCCTCTACCAGCTCCACCACCGCGCCTGCCGCATCGGCAAAGCTCTCGACCGCTCCGCTCATCGAGCCGAACTCGGCCGCGGCCTCCTCGAATTCCCGTATGAGTGTGCGAATGATGTTGCGGAACAGCACGATCTGGTCGCGCAAATGCCAGCCGGAGACGGCTGTAGCGAAATCGAACTCGCTAAGCGCGGTCACGGCCGCCAGACCATCCTCCACAAGGCCGATTACACCTCCGGCCGCGTCGGCAAACGCCTCGACCGCCTCCCCCATCCAGGAGAACTCAAGCGCCGCCTCAGCGAACTCCCGCACCATCGTGCGGATGATGTTGCGGAAAGTCACGATCTGGTCCCGCAAATGCCACCCTCGAACGGCCGTGTCAAAGTTGAACCCGCTCAGGAGCGTAGCCGCACGAAGGCCATCCTCCACCAGCCCGATGACGCTTTCGGCCGCGTCGGCAAACGCCTCGACCGCCTCCCCCATCCAGGAGAACTCAAGCGCCGCCTCAGCGAACTCCCGCACCATCATGCGGATGATATTGCGAAAAGTCACGATCTGATCCCGCAAGTGCCATCCCCCCACGACCTCACCAAAATTAATCCGGCTCAGCATCACAACCGCCGCCAGCCCATCCTCCACCAGTCCGATGACGCTTTCGGCCGCGCCGCCGAACGCCTCGACCGCCTCCCCCATCCAGGAGAACTCAAGCGCCGCCTCAGCGAACTCCCGCACCATCGTCCGCACGATGTTGCGGAAGATGATGATCTGATCGCGTAAGTGCCACCCGCCCACGACCGCCGTGAAATTGAACCCGCTCAGGAGCATGACGGCCCGCAGGGAATCTCCTACCAAGCCGATTATGGAACCGGCCGCCTTGGTGAAGGATTCGACTACTACGCCCAACACGCTCATCTCGCCAGTTGCCTCGACGAATGACGACATGACCCCGACCAGGAAAGCGATCATCATCGCCATGCTGGATTCCAACTGCGGGGATGAAAGGAATGCGGGATTGATAGACGACAGGATACGCAACGGGAGCATACTGTCGGAGACGAGTTCAACGATCCCTTTGGCCGCGCCGGTGAATTTCCCCACCAATTCCAACACTTCGGCCGCGTGCGCGTTCGCTTCGACGAAGGTATCTACCATGCCGACCATCAGGAGCGAGATGGACGACAGACCAACGGCCGCCTTGTCGGTATTGGCATTAGAAAACCCGGTCAGCAGAACGAACGAGCGGATCGAAGCCTCTATCGCCTCTCCAATTGCCTTCGTTGCCTCTGAAAACGCCTTGGCCCCTTCAATTTCAGCCTGACCTGCCACATCGTGGATGGCGTTCAGGATCGCACCCACGTTGTCCGTAATGCCGACTGCGATACCGGCTGTAACGTCACGACCTATGGGCATCATAAGCCTGGATGGGCTATGTCTCTGGAATGCCGCATTTGCATGGTCTTCCGTCGCCCCCGCTACACCGCTAATCGCGCCCCTGATCAAATCCCAAGCGCCTTCTATTCCGGCTGTGATCCCGCCCACAATGTCACGGCCGAGTTGTTTAAAGTTCTCCAGGTTGTTAGCGATAGCCTTGGCGATAGCTTCCACCCAAGAGGACACCGCCTGTACCCAATCCCCGACAAGACCGACCGCGCCTTCGGCGCTCTTCATCAGGATATAGCCCCCGATCTCCCACCATTCGTATCCCTCGGTTGCGGACTGGACGTCGGTTTTCCATGAACTGATCCTCTCCGAAACAGTCTCCTTCCAGTTCAGGAAGGCATCGGTGATCTTGTACATGATGTCGTAACCAACCTGCTCCCAATCCGTGCGGCCGACCCAATCCGTGAACCCCTGAATCCAGCCGGACAGCTTCTCGGTTACTTTGTTGTTCAGCGACGACAGGCTCTCGCCGATCTCCTCCGCAATGCGAGCGGCTACGTCACCCCAATCCCTGCCATCCGCCCAATCGAATATCGCCTCTTGCCAGGAATCCAGGGTGGATATGATGCTGCTGGCGGCCGAGCCAAGCGCACTGCCAATCTCATCCGCAACCCGTTCAGCGACGCTTCCCCAATCTTCGTTTCCGGCCCAGTCCAATATAGCCGACTGCCAGGCATCAAGGCCGGTCGCAGCCTTGTCAGAGAAGTTCGACATGGCCGCGCCGACTTCGGTCGCTATGGTTTCGGAAACGCCATCCCACTTCTCGCCCTTGGCCCAATCGAAGATCGCCATTTGCCAATCATTGAGCTTGGTGGAGACCTTGTCCTTGAGGTCGGCCAGCTTGGACCCGACTTCGGTCGCGATCTTCTCAGCGACACCCTTCCAGTCGGCCGCGCCCGCCCAATCGAAGATCGCCATTTGCCAATCATTGAGCTTGGTGGAGACCTTGTCCTTGAGGTCGGCCAGCTTGGACCCGACTTCGGTCGCGATCTTCTCAGCGACACCCTTCCAGTCGGCCGCGCCCG
>JAGOZU010000150.1:5049-5822 GCA_018058545.1 Promineifilum sp.
CCCAATCGAAGATCGCCTGCCGCCATTCGCCCAGCTTCGCACCCGCTCCGCCGGCAAACGAATCCAGTCCATTCAGGACCGCGTCAACAAGATCGCGCCCCAGCCCGATCCAGTCCGTCTTTGTGATGAAATTCCAGATGAACGTGACAATCGCCGCCACGGCCAGCGCGATGAGACCGACCGCCGCGGCAATTCCTTTACCCAGCAGGTCAATCAGCGTGTAGCCGACCCGCCCCCAATCCGTCTTGCTGATAAAATCCGTCAACGCCGTCAGCAGCCACTTCCACGAGTCCCCGGCCGCCTGCCCCAGCGCGGCCATGCTCCCCAGAAGCTTCTCCACCAGCCCCCGGCCGAGGCCCGCCCAGTCCACCCCCTGAAACCACGTCACCACACTCTGCCACAACCCGGCCAGCGCCTGCCCGATCATCGACCCCGCATTGCGCACAAACCCGACCACGGCCGTCCAGCCCGTCTCCCACGCCTGCCGGAACAACGTCATCGCCGCGGCCGTGTCGCCCGACAACAACGCCTTGATCCCCTCCAGCGCCGTCTTCAACGCCCCCCAGAGGTTAAGCGCCAGCGTCTGGATGCCCAGAAAATTCGTCTCAAACGCCGTCCGCACGGCCGCAATCGCCAACACCAGCGCGCCGAACGCCAGCACGATAGGCGCCACGACCTGGATGATTCCCCAGAGAACCGGAATGACCACACTCGCAATGGCGATCCCCAGCGCCAGCAACACATCCTTCCACGACACAAACGACGTAATCGCC
>JAGOZU010000070.1 GCA_018058545.1 Promineifilum sp.
TCATCCAATAACAGAGCCTCATTGGCCGGGGTGATGTATTCGATCATGTCATAGACGATCCGCTTGTTGCCCTCGAAGCGAAACCCCCACCCCTTCTCCAGCACGTAAAGCATGGCGATGATGAACACATTGACGACCAGCAGCGTGTCGTAATCCGCGGTAGTGATGAGAACCGAATTGACGACCGGCAAGGCCACCAGGATGAACATGTAGGTCATCTCGCGGATGGGCATCTCATCGGTGCGATAGCGCAACACCGAGAAGATGGCGAACAGACCGAACCCGACCCCCACACCCAACGCGGTGCTCGTCAGCAAGCCCAGAACAAAGTAGACGATGGAGTTGAAGGCGATGAACGTGAACACAAAGCTCTTGGTCTGAGTCAACGGGTAATAGATAAACCGGGTGATGATCACGGCGATCATCAGGTTGAACAGGGCGCCCATCAGAAAGATAACGAGTTCGGTTGTCATTTCAGTCTCCTTGCATGATTTTGCGGACTGTGCGCATTGTCGGCCTGAAATAGTGATTCTTGACTTGCGGATAGAGCATCGAGACGCCCACACAATATTTGCTGAAGCCCATCGGCCGAATGCCCATCTCCCGCATCCGCCGCATGAAGTCGGAACCGCGGCCGTTGCCATCATATTTCACCTCGGCGATGGCGATGCCGGGCAATGTCGCGTGGCCGTCGCCGGCATGGAACCGCGGGCCAAGGTCAAGCGTCACCCGCTCGGGGTTATGCCTGCCGACCAGGGTGATCCGGCGATAGGCATTCAGCAGTTTGGGTTCCAGCTCGCCCACGGGCAAAGGAAAATGGTCCTGGACAAACTCGTCGAACTCCGACGACAGATTGGTCAGGAATTGGGGCGTCTGTATCCTGTTTTTCTCGGTGCGAAGCTCGCTGATCTTGTGCTTGATCTCCAGGAAAGCCAGACTGGTGTCGCTGTATTCGCGGGCGCGAACCTTGTAGCGATGCTTGCCGCCGGCCCGATGGCGATGATAGAGAAAGAACGACGGCGTGTCGAAATAGAGCGACAGATAGCGATGAATGCGAATGCCGTCGATCTCCAGCACCCGGTAGCGCGAGGTGAGGGGCGCGAGTGCGTCGAGCAGGTCATCTTCCCGCAACACATACTTCGTCTCCCGGCGGTTCATCAGGGCCACGTCCTGCAACCCGTCCAGGCCGATCGGCTCCACCGAGGAAGCGAATCGCAAGAACCGCCACAGGCTGGTGAACTCTTCGACTGACTTTCGAAATCCTGGTGGCGACTCCAATCGGCGTGATTCCTCGCGCCCATCCGTAACCTTTGAATTGTAAAGCTGCTCTATAAACATCACATCTCCCAACTGTGATCGTGTTCACCGTTGTCCATGAAGTGACGTTTACAGGGAATAAGTAACGATCAGGAGGAAACCAATAGAAAACGGGCTTTTGTTGCCGGGGTTTTCGACAACAAAAGCCCGTGTCAGCCCACAGGGACGAGGGCAGCGTGGCTGCTTCGGTTCTGACCCAGTCAGACAAGAAAAAGTCTTAGCGCGGCGCGGTCAACTCCAGCTGGATATTATCCGGGTCGCGAAAGGCCATGACGTAGAGGCCCAGCCCGCCCAGGTCGTGAATCTCGCCACGGGTGATGCCCTGCTCGTCAAAGTAGGCCGCGGCCGCTTCCATGTCCGCCAGACTGGGGACGGTGAAACTGACATGATCCAGCCCGATGCGGTTCTCGCTGAAGCGATCGTTCTCCGGGATGGGCGCATTCTTGTCGAGGGGCAGGGTAATGGACAGGACAACGCTGCCGTTGGTCAGGATATGGCGCCTGCCCAGATTTAATAGCGAGTGAAATCCAAGATGGCGGGTATAGAACTCGGTGCTGGCCGCGATGTCAGACACGGTCAGCGTGATGTGATGAATATCGGTGATAACGACTGGATGGGTCATATCGATACCTCTACATAGTCCTCTGAATTCGTGGCGCTGATCGCCTCACGAATATCGTCCACATGCAAACGGATTTGCGGCCAGGAAGTCGATAGCAATACGACAACTGCAATTTGTCGTTCGCGCAAATTTTGTTGATAGCGCAAATTCTGATCTGTCGTTACAAACAGATGATATTCGGCTTTCTCAGCGATGTTGAGCAGGTCTCCATTCGACAGGGTTGACCAGCTTTCCTCATAAACCGTCTTTACCGTGTGTTCCGCCAAGAATCTTCTCAGGGGCACTGGCGTCCCCTGATCGAATAATATCTTCATATTCAGGCGGCGACGGCTAACGTTTCGAGTTCATAGTCAAGCAGAGCCTGGACCTGTTGGCGCGTCACACCGGGGAACCACTCCAAAAAATCATCCACGGTCGCGCCGTCACGGAGGTTTTCAAACAAGGCCGCGACAGGAACCCGCGTCCCGCAGAAGACCCAGGCCCCACTCACCTTGTCCGGATCTCGTTCGATTACGTCCAGCGTTTCCCACTGTTTCGCCGTGCTCATATCATCAAGTCTATCAGAAAAGCCGGATCGGGACTATCGGACTATCGGGCCCTCTCCCCCAGTGTAGAGGCGGCGCGCTTTTCCGCCCCCGACGAACCTGCCGTTCCCCGCAACGGCCGCACGTAACCCAGCCATAGAATCACCGCTGCGCCAAGCAGGCCAACGACGAGACTGAGCCACCACGGCACGGCGGCCGACCCACGCGCCAGCGCCCCAAATGCCACCGCCGCCCCCAGGGCCAGCCCGCTCAACAAGGCCACCGACAACGCCTGCAGGAAGCCGAAGCTATGCCACTTAAACGCCGGCGGAAGCGTGGCATCGCGCCAGCGAAAATAACCGGCCAATGTCGGATCGTCGTCAATGAGCCGTTCCTTGATCTGGTTCATCGCATGCGCGCTCTCCAGCCATGCCTGCCGTAGTCGCGTTAGCTGGGCAATCGTAATGAAACCCAACGCCGACAACAGGACAAAAATCAGGGCAAAGGTGATGTAGAGTTGCTGTTGGGCGGCCGTTTCAACCTGCGTCGTCAGCAGCGCGGCGATAAGCGTGCCGAAGGTGACGAAGAAGTATTGCCAGGCTCGCGCCCGATCCTCATTGGCCTGGAAGGCGGTCTGGGCGATGTAGTTGAACTCGGCCGTCACCACCGCGCGAGCCAGTTCGTCGTCCGGCCGGGGCGTCCGTGACGGGATAAACAGCTTGTTAGCCTCGTGGGGGTTTTCGGCGGGTGGTTTTTGTTCGCTCACGTCGATCTGCTCCAGCTAACTGATTGCTCCCGCTAACCGATGATGTTAGTGCATTTTATTGGTGTTTTATTGGTGAGGGTAGCATAGCACCCTCACCGGCCTTATTTTCATGACGATCCGTTCCTCCGTGCCGCGCCGGCTCAGAGGGGCATAGCCGCCGTAATACTCATCCACGCCCTGGTAAACCTTGGCCAGGCTGTTGATGACAGCGTAGTCCGGATCAGGTATGAACTCCTCGACGACGCCGCGCACATCCATCCAGTGGTAAGGGTTGGCTGGATCGACGATCGTCAGGGCGACGTGCGGGTTTTGACGCACATTGCGCTCTTTCTGACGGCCGACCACCGTATTCACAAGTACGTACTCCCCATCCCACGCGCGCCAAACGACCGTATTCTCCGGTTGGCCGCCAAGGGTTATAGTAGTGAAGACAGCATAGATCGGGCCTTCGAGCAGACCTTGGTGTGTCTCAGGAATAGTAACCATGGTGATTATTGAACCTCCAAAATCAGGCTGCTTGTGATTCTAGCAAGACGATGGCCGGATGACAGGAACCGGGTTCCGATCTCAGGATATCGTCGGCATGAGTTACCCAATCAAACGACCGCTTAACCTTGCCTTAATATTCCAATTATGATACCTTTTCCGCCGACGTGAGCCTACAGGCACGCCAGCATGAGTCAATTAACACCTATCCTGACTGTCGACGACGTTACCTTAACCTTTGGGGGCAATGCCGCCCTGTCAGGGGTCAGTTTTGATGTGCGGCGGGGCGAAATCCGCGCCATCATCGGCCCCAACGGAGCCGGCAAAACCTCGATCCTCAATTGCATCAGCGGTTTCTATCGGCCGCAACAAGGCCGAATCCTGTTTCAGGGCGAGACCGATCTGACCAAAACGCCGACCGACCGCATCGCCCGGCTCGGCCTGGCCCGCACCTTCCAGAACATCGCCCTCTACACCGGCCTCAGCACGCTCGACAACCTCATGGCCGCGCGCCATATCCACATGAAACAAAACTCGCTGCAGAGCATCCTCTACTGGGGGCCGGCTCGCCGCGAAGAGGTGCGCCACCGCGAGGCCGTCGAGGACATCATCGATTTTCTGGAGATCGCTCACATCCGCAAGGCGGTCGTAGGCGCGCTGCCCTACGGCCTGCGCAAGCGCGTGGAACTCGGTCGCGCCCTGGCCATGGAACCCGATCTGCTGTTACTCGACGAACCGATGGCGGGCATGAACCTCGAAGAAAAAGAGGACATGGCCCGTTTCATTCTCGACATCTACGAGCGACGCGGCGTCACCATCGTCCTCATCGAGCACGACATGGGGCTGGTGATGGACATCTCTGATCGCGTCGTCGTGCTCGATTTCGGCCGCAAGATCGCCGATGGCACCCCGGATGAGATCAAGAGCGACCCGGCCGTCATTCACGCCTATCTGGGAGAAGCCTGATTCAAGTGACGAATGACGAACGACGAATGACGAATTTAGAGAGCTTGCTCTCCGCTCCGTTCTTCATTCGTAATTCGTAATTCGTAATTCGTAATTCATAATTCATGGAAGCGTCCGCACACACCGTCCCGCAATATTTCCTGCACCAGGTGCAGAACCAGCCCGCCGGCAAGGTCGCCGTGCGGCAGAAGGAACTGGGTATCTGGCGCGAGTTCACCTGGGTCGATTCCTATGAACAGGTGCAGGCCTTCGCCATGGGCCTCATCGCCCTCGGCGTCCAGCGCGGCGACAAAATCTGCACGGTCGGCGACAACGACCGCCAATACCTGTGGGCCTACATCGGGCTACAATCCGCCGGAGCGGCCCAGGTCGGCCTCTTCACCGACGCCACCCCGACCGAGATGGCCTACGTCATCGAACACAGCGACGCCACGTTCGTCCTGGCCAAAGACCAGGAGCAGTGCGACAAGATGCTGGAGATCCGCGACCGCATCCCCAACGTGCGCAAGATCATCTATTGGGACGATCAGGGGCTGTGGAACTACGACGACCCCTGGCTGATGCCGTTCGAGGAAGTCCAGGCCCTCGGCCGCGAGCTGGTGGCGCGCGAACCCGACCGCTTCGATACCGAGGTTGCCCTCGGCAGCGCCGACGATCTGGCCATGCTTTGCTACACCTCCGGCACCACCGGCCTGCCCAAGGGCGTCATGCTCAGCCACGGCAACATCATGAGCACCATCGATCTCTACCACAAGGTAGACCCGCGCCGGGACACCGACAATCACGTCAGCTTCCTGCCGCTGGGCTGGATCGCCGAGCCAATCCTGGGCTTCGCCGCCCATGTCTATGCCGGGATGATCATTAATTTCCCCGAAGCGCCGGAGACCGTCCGCCAGAATATCCGCGAGATCGCGCCCGAGATGCTCTTCTACAACGCCCGGCTGTGGGATTCGCTGGTCGGCATGGTGCAGGTGCGCATGAACGACGCCACCTGGATCAACCGCTCACTCTACAAGCGTTTTCTGCCGGTCGGCTACCGCATGGCCGATGCCCGGCTCAGCGGCCGCGATCCCGGCATGGGCCTGAAGACGGCCTATGCGCTGGGCGATCGGCTCGTCTTCGCCCCGCTGCGCGATCAACTTGGCCTGTCGCGCATCCGCGCCGCCTACACCGCCGGCTCGTCGCTCAGCCCCGACGCCATGCGCTTCTTCCACGCCCTGGGCATCAACCTCAAACAAATCTACGGCTCCACGGAGATGACCGGCGGGGCGACCGTCCATCGCGACAACGACATCAAGTCCGCCAGCGTGGGGCCGCCCGCGCCGGGCGTCGAGGTGCGCATTGCCGCCGACGGCGAGATTCAGATCGCCGGGCCGACGGTGATGATGGGCTACTACAAGGACGCGATGAACACGGCCAAGGACATTCTGGAACAGGACGGCCGGCGCTGGTTCCGCTCCGGCGACGCCGGCTATATTGACGAGGACGGCCACCTGATCTATCTCGACCGGGTCAAGGACATGCTGACGCTGGCCAACGGCGAGCGCTTCTCGCCGCAGTTCATCGAGGGGCGGCTCAAGTTCAGCCCCTACATCCGCGACGTGATGGCCGTGGGCGGCGAGAATCGCGCCTTCGTCACCGCGCTCATCATCATTGATTTTGAGAACGTGGGCCAATGGGCCGAAAAGCAGCGCATCCCCTACACCACCTTCGCGGACCTGTCGCAGAAGCCCCAGGTCCACGAGCTGATCAGGCGCACCGTGGAGGAAGTTAACACCTCCTTGCCGCCCTCGGCGCGCGTGCGTCGTTTCGTCCACATGCACAAGGAGTTCGACGCCGACGAGGCGGAGATGACCCGCACGCGCAAGCTGAAGCGCAACGTGCTGCTTGACCGCTACAGCGCCATCGTCGAAGGCATGTACGACGGCGCGGAAACGATCCAGGTGCGCGCCCCGGTGCGCTATCAGGATGGGTCAGAAGGGTATGTTGAAACAGAGATACGAGTATTGCGTTTGGATGCCATAGAGGACAAGTAACAGGTGACGGGTGGATTTCGAGATTATCGGCGAGATTCGGGAGAAGGAGTTCAAGCTAAAGTTCCTTTACTCGAAATAATAATGAACCAACAAGAGACACACGTGCAGTTTGCCCTATGCCTGGACAATGCCGGTTACGAAGCATCGCTCGAGCTGAGCAAACTTTATAAGGTTGTAGATGATGAGCAACCCGGAATTCCCGGCTACATTCGCGTCGTTGATGAGAGCGGCGAGGATTATGTTTATGAGGCCGATCGTTTCTACCTAATCACGCTTCCGGAACCGGTGGAGCAGACGCTGCTACTGGCGATGGTATAGCTTGAGCATCAGCCGGAGTGACAATTATCATCGTCAGGCACCCGCTGCTGGATAGTAATATATGAACTGGCAACTCGTCCCACAACAACTCGCCACAGGGCTGCTGAACGGCGGCATTATCGCCATTATCGCCCTGGGCATCGTCCTCATCTACCGCTCGTCGGAGGTGTTCAACTTCTCCCATGGCCAGCTCATCATGCTGGGGGCCTTCCTGACATGGTGGTTCGCCGGCGGAGCCGAGGACGGCAAGGAGATTTTCAACCTGCCGTTGTGGGGGGCCATCCCGTTGGCCATCCTCGTCATGGCCGGGCTGGGCTTGCTCATCGAGCGTCTGGCCTTGCGCCCGATGACCGGGCAACCATTGCTGGCGATCATCCTGATGACTCTGGGATTGGCCCAGTTGCTGGATGGAACGGCGGCCATCATATTCGGCACCGAACCCAAGAACAACTTCCCCGCGCCTTTCTCGCCCAGCGACGTCATCAAGATCCCCTTCCCCGGCGCATTCATGGACGTGATCATCCTGAAGCAAGCCCTGTTGGCCACGGCCATCGTCGCCATCATCGCCGCCGTTATCTTCATGCTCTTCTTCCAGTATACGCGCGTCGGCCTGGCCATGCGGGCCACATCCGAAGACCATGAGCTGGCCCGCGGCGTGGGCATCAACGTGCCGCGTGTGTTCGGTCTCTCGTGGGCCATCGCCGGCATCATCGCCACCATCGGCGGCGTGTTGCTGGCCACCGTCACCGGCGTCAGCCTCAGCCTGGCGACCATCACCCTGGTCGCCTTCCCGGCCATCCTGCTGGGCGGGCTGGAGTCGTTCCCCGGGGCCATCATCGGCGGCTTGCTGGTGGGCCTTGTGCAGGCGCTTGTCCAGGCCTCGTCGGTGCAGATGGTCCGCGGCTCGTCGGATATCGCGCCCTATATCCTGTTGCTGATTGTCCTAATCATTCGTCCGGAAGGTCTTTTCGGCGAAAAACGGATTGAGAGGGTCTAACCGATGGCAGCACTACGACCGGCGGGCGACTTCGACCGCACTTATGAGCAGGACATGGGCGTCATTCGCCAACCGTGGCAATGGGTGGCGCTGGCCGTCGGCTTCCTGCTGCTCCTCAGCGCGCCACGCTGGGCGGGCACTTACCTGGTCTCGACCGCCAACCGGATTTTCATCCTGGTCATCGCCGTGCAGGGTCTCAATATCCTCGTCGGCTACACCGGCCAGATCTCACTCGGCCAGGCCGCGTTCATGCTGGTGGGCGGCTACGCCTCGGCATTGGTGACCAGCCATCTGTCGGTCCCCTTCCCGTTGGCCTTGCTGATCGCCGGGGTGGTATCCGGGCTGGTGGGGTTGCTCTTTGGCTTGCCGTCATTGCGCGTCAAGGGCTTTTATCTGGCCATGGCGACGCTGGCCGCGCAATTCATCATCCCCTGGGTCAGCCGTCACCTATATCCCGATCTGCTGGGCGGGCCGGCGGGCCGCATCAGCGCCGAGGTGCCGGTTATCTTCGGCATATCGTTCGGCGACGTCAGCAACTACTACTACCTGTCGCTCATCACCCTGGTGATCACCACCGTTGCCGTCCTCAATATCAGCCGCTCCCGGCTGGGTCGGGCGTTTGTCTCTCTGCGCGATAACGACCTGGCGGCCGAGTTGCTGGGCGTCAACCTGTTCAGCTACAAGCTGCGGGCGTTCTTCATCGCCTCGTTCCTGGCCGGCGTCGCCGGGGCGCTGCGCGCCCACAGCCAGCGCGGCGTGGGCACCGAACTCGGCTACGGCCTGGGGGAATCGATCATCATGCTCGGCATGCTGGTGATCGGCGGCCTGGGCACGAATCTGGGGCCGTTTCTGGGCGTGACCATGGTGGTATTGCTCGAAGACACGGCCGGCGTGGCCGGCAGCACGATGGCCAAGCTGTTCCCGACGCAGGCGGCGCGCTTCCTGACATCTTTCCGGCCGATCTTTTTCGGCCTGGTGCTGATGCTGTTCCTTATATTTGAACCGCGCGGGCTGGCCCATCGCTGGCAGATTTTCAAGGCTGCCTGGCGATTGCGGCCGTTCGCGCGTTAGCCGCTTGTCGACTGTGTTTATTTCAACATGCGCAAGAGGAGGCAACGCTTATCGAAGATACTGCAGATTTGTTTCATCAAGTTTGGAGGTTTTGCATCAAATCGATAGGAGATAATGAGATGAAGAAGATTTCACTGGTTTCTCTGCTACTGATCATGATTCTGGCGCTGGCGGCTTGCGGCGGCGGCGCGGCCCCGGCCGCGACCGAGGTTCCGGCCCCGGCCCCCACCGAGGCTCCGGCCGAAGAACCGACCGAGGCGCCGCCCACCGAAGTGCCGCCCACCGAAGTGCCGGCCACCGAGGTCCCCCCAACCGAAGTGCCGCCCACCGAAGAGCCGGCCGCGCCCGAAGTTATCAGCGGCGAGTCGACCAACGACGACTGCGTCGCGATGTATGAGGGCGAGAGCGTCCACGTCCACCAGGCCGCCGGTCTGACCGGCCCGCTGGCCCAGATTCTCGGCGACGGTTTCATCAACGGCTCGAAGGCGGCCGTCGATCGCATCAACGCCGATGGCGGCGTCTGCGGCGTGATGCTGGAGATCCACCTGGAAGATTCGCAATACGCGCCCGAGCAGGAGCTGGCCATCTATGAGCGCTTTGCCGCCGAAGACCCGGCCCCGTTGTTCCACCTGTCCTACGGCAGCGGCGCGGCGATCGTCCTGAAGGATCGCGTCATCGAAGACAAGATCCCCCACATCACCGCCGGACTGGACGCCAACTCGTTCTACATCCCGCGCGATGGTTACACCTTCGGCACCGGGCCGATCTATTCGGATCAGCTGGCCGGATTCGGCGCCTGGCTGCAGGATAACTGGGCCGATGTGAAGCCGGAAAGCGCGGGCGACGACATCGTCATCGGCGTCATCGGCTGGGCCAACGCCTTCGGCCAGGGCGCGACGACCGATCAGGCTATTGAATACCTGGAAGGTCGCGGCATCACCGTTCTGCCGCTGGAGCAGCAGGAAGTCTCGCCGACGGCCGACGTCACCGGCCAGATGCAGAACCTCCTGGTCAGCGGCGCGAACGTCATCTGGTCGCAGTCGCTCTCCTTCGGCCCGGCCCAGGTCATCGGCACGCTGCGCGGCATGCAGGCCGCCGGCGCCGCCCCGGCCGACATCATCATTGGCGGCGTCAACTGGAGCATGAACACCGACGTGGTCAACATCCTGGGCGAGAAAGCCGCCATCATGAACGGCTACTATGGCGTGTTCCCCAACTACTGGTGGAACGACACCGACAACGAAGGTGTCCAGCGCGTGATGGAAGACTTCACGGCGTCGGGCCTGCCGGATGCCAAGAAGGACGTCGGCTATCTGCTGAGCTACGGCCAGATGTATGCCATCGCCAATATCCTGCGCCAGACGCTCAACGATGTCGGCTTCGAGGGGCTTAGCGGCGAGGCGTTCTTCAATGCCATGCAGGAAATGGGCACCATCGACGCCGGCGGTTTGATGTCGCTGAACGCCATGGGCGAAGATCGTGCGCCACGCCAGGCGCAGATCCGCCAGGCACAAGTGAACGCCGACGGGAAGATCGAGTTCGTGGTCATCGAAGACTTCTTCGAGCTGCCCGACACTCGCCCGCCCGCGGAGTAAGAATCGACTAGCCGTGGATTAGGCAGATTGGTCGTATTCATTGCGCCAATCTGCCTAATCCGCGATGGATGCGGATGGTCTTCCCATGTTGAAAGTCAACAACATCGAGGTCGTCTATAGCGACGTGATCCTGGTCTTGCGGGGCGTCACGCTGGAGGTCGGCGAAGGGCAGATCGTGGCCTTGCTGGGCGCAAACGGCGCGGGCAAATCGACCACGCTCAAGGCCATCTCCGGCCTGCTCCACACCCAGCAAGGGGAGGTCACCCGCGGCAACATCGAATTCCAGGGCGATCGCATCGACCGACACTACCCCGAGGAGATCGTCCGCCGCGGCATCGTCCAGGTGCACGAGGGGCGGCCGCTCTTCCGCCATCTGACCGTCGAGGAAAACTTGCGGACCGGCGCGCTCTTTCGCGGCACGTCGGGGGCGGCGCTGCGCAATGACCTCGACATGGTCTACGATTATTTTCCCCGTCTGCAGGAATTTCGCACGCGCACCAGCGGCTATCTCTCCGGCGGGGAGCAACAGATGGTGGTCATCGGCCGCGCGCTGATGGCCCACCCACGCCTGATGCTGCTCGATGAGCCGTCGCTGGGTCTGGCCCCGTTGCTGGTGCAAAACATATTCGAAATTATCAAGCGAATTAACAAGGAGGCGGGCGTGTCCATCCTGCTGGTGGAGCAAAACGCCAACGTCGCCTTGCGAACGGCCGATTACGCCTACGTGATGGAAAACGGCCGCATCGTCCTTGACGGCACGGCCGAACAACTGGCCCAAAACGCCGATATCAAGGAGTTCTACCTAGGCCTGACGGCCGTCGGCGAGCGCAAGAGCTACCGCGATGTGAAGCATTACAAGCGGCGCAAGCGCTGGCTGGGATAATACCAAATGACCCATGCGCAGGGGCGGGACGGCCGGGAATGACAGTTGTCCAATAGTACGGACCACGTCAGCCGGATGTCTCGCCTTTTTGCTTACACCACAAGAGGGAACGGGACCGAACCATGAAACAATTGCAAGCGCTTGTTCAACACGCCTATGACCATTCGCCCGCCTTTCGGGCGCGGCTGGACGGAGCCGGGATCAGACCGGAGGAGATCCGTTCCGAGGCCGACCTGAACCGCATCCCGGTGTTCACCAAGGACGAAGCCGCGGCATTGCAGGCGGCCGATCCGCCTTTCGGCGGCATGTTGGCCGCGCCGCTGTCGGCCGTCAGCCGCATCTTCTTCTCCCCCGGGCCGCTCTATGAGCCGGGACCGGAGGAGGACGACGCGGCCTGGGACGTGGCCGTCGGCTTGCTGCGCGAGGCGGGCTTCGGCGCGGGCGACGTCATCCTCAACAGCCTGTCCTACCATCTCGTCCCGGCCGGCTACCTGTTCGACGGCGCGTTCACCCGCCTCGGCGCGACGGTCATCCCCGCCGGCACCGGACCGGCCGACCTGCAACTCAAGATGGCCCACGACCTGAAGGCCACCGGCTATGTGGGCGCGCCCAGCTTCCTGCTGAGTCTGCTGCAAAAGGCCGGCGAGCAGGGCATCACCCTGTCCATCCGCCGGGCGGTCACCACGGCCGAGCCGCTGCCGCCGGCCATGCGCCAGATCCTGGCCGGTCAGTACGGGCTGGAGATCGTCAACACCTACGCCACGGCCGAACTGGGCGCGCTGGCCGTCAATACCGACGGAAGCATGGCCATGCGCCTGCTGCCCGAGCCGCTCATCCAGGTGGTCAACCCCGACAGCGGCCGGCCCGTCGGCCCCGGCGAGACGGGCGAGGTCGTCGTCACCACCGACAACCGCCTCTACCCGCTCATCCGCTTCGGCACGGGCGACCTGGCGATGAATATCGACCCGCGCCCCGGCGAGAGCGCCCAGGAGGAGCGATCGATCATCCTTGTCGGCCGTCGCGGCGAGGCGGTCAAGGTGCGCGGTATGTTCATTCATCCCAACCAGCTGCGCTTCGCCTCCGCGCAGGTGCCGGGCGTGCAGGCCATGCAGGCGATCATCACCCGCCCCGACGGCCTGCGCGACCATTTCGCCTTGCGCGTCAGCCTGGCCGCGGGAGCCGATGAGACGGCCGTCGCCGAGGGGCTGAAGGCGGCCGTGCAGGGTGTGTGTCGGGTGCGGGTGGATGAGGTGGGGTTTGGGGAGGTTGATGGGGCGGCGGTGGTGGATGAGCGAAGGTGGGAGTGAGCCAACCTCGTCGCTGTCGCATTATGATATAATTGTCGCATGGCGGAATTCGTAACGGTATCCATTCCGGAAGCGTTGTTGGGCAGGGCCAAAAAGCTGGCTCGTGTTCAACGACGGCCGGTCGATGTCGTGATAGCCGAGCTGCTGGACGGGGCGCTGCCACCGGATGAGCAACCGGCCGCTGCCGTAGCCGACGATGACGCCGCGATCAGGCGGGAAATGGAGGCCTATATCAGTCTCCACCCGGCGCTGAAAGCAGACTACATGGGTCAACACGTCGCCATCCTCGACGGGCGGCTAGTTGATCATGACCCCAACCCCGTTTCATTGTACGAGCGAATCGCCGCGCGTTATCCGGATCGATTCGTGTGGATGACGGCGGTTGAAGAGGAACCGATTACTACGCTGGTGTTTCGATCCCCGCGAATAGCGCCTGAGCGATGACGGCCGTATTTACGTACAACTACAATAGTGACTATCACCCGGCCATGCCGATGGTCGAGGCATCGATCGGTCTGCCGATGGTTGATGCGGCATTTGATGCGTCCGGGATCGTCGATTCCGGGGCGGACGCAACGATTATCCCTGTTCGCCACCTTCAGGAAATAGGGGCGCGGCGGACCCGGAAAGCGGTCATGCGCGGGGTCACCGGCGGAGAAACTCTCGTTGACCTGTACGCCATAGCCATCCGGCTCGGTCCCTATCGTCAGGAGTACGTGGAAGTGGTCGGAGATATCAGCGGCGATGAAGTCATCATCGGCCGTGATATTTTGAATCATCTTGCGGTGATTTTGAACGGCCCGGCTGGGGTAGTAGAGGTGGTTGAATAACTGTCGGTGTGGTGGATAAGAGAAGTCGGAATATGGTCGGCATCCAGAAAGGCTGATCCATGAATAAAACCACAATCCGATACTTTGAAACTGAAGATATATTGCATATCGCGATCGCCGGCGGCCCGGAAAGTCGAAGTGTTGAAATCAGTCCCATGATCACGGTTGAGTTGGATGAGAACGATGAGATGATCGGCGTTGAGATTCTGGAGGCGAGTTCGTTCCTGCGCGATGCGGTGTTGGAGTCGATACAGGCACGGACGTTGCGGGTTTTGGAAGCAGCTGGGGGTTGAAGGCGGCCGTGCAGGGGGGTGTGCCGGGTGCGGGTGGATGAGGTGGGGTTTGAGTTGGGGGAGTAATGCACCCGTTATTTTAGTTGAAAGGAACCGGGGGTAATATCTATTCATTGTTCTCAATACGCATAGGAGTCCAGCCCTGTGAGCGAACCTCTCTTCAAGCAAGTAAACTTTTCTCTTAACTCCCTGATCGAGTTCATAGACATTGGACAAATCGGATTACCTGATATTCAACGGCCGTTCGTGTGGCAGAACGCCAAGGTTCGCGATCTGTTCGACTCAATATATCGCGGTTACCCTGTTGGTTATCTCCTCTTCTGGCAGAATGGACTTGAAGGCCACGAGAGTAAAACAATCGGCTCCGACAAAAAACAAAAATACCCGGATTTGTTGATCGTTGACGGCCAGCAACGCCTTACTTCGCTCTACGCGGTAGTCAAGGGAGTGCCGGTGGTCAGAGAAAATTATGAGGCCGAGAACATCGAGATCGCATTTAACCCTTTGACGGAGGGCTTTGAGGTGGCGGATGCAGCCATCAGGAAAGACCCTGCCTTCATCCCCAATATCTCATTACTCCTGAGCGATAAGGCAGACTTGTTCGAAATAGTCGATAGCTATCTGGCTCGATTGGAAGCTACACGCGAGATAAGCGATATAGAGAGAAAGCAAATCAGGAACGCCATTAATCGTCTCAGCAAGCTGGGTAGCTTTCCTTTTACCGCGCTCGAGTTAGCCTCTACAGTCACTGAAGAAGAAGTATCGGAGGTATTTGTCAGGGTCAACAGCAAGGGAACCCCGCTTAATCAGGCTGACTTCATCCTGACGCTAATGTCGGTATTCTGGGATGACGGGCGGCGACAACTGGAAACATTCTGTCGAGATGCCAGAACGCCATCAACGAAAGGCGCATCACCATATAACCATTTTATTCGTCCCGACCCGGATCAATTATTACGTGTTGCAGTTGGGCTGGGGTTCAAACGAGCCCGGCTGCAGTTTGTGTATTCCCTCCTTCGGGGAAAAGATCTCGAAACCGGTTTGTTCAGTGCGGAACGACGCGACCAACAATTTGCCGTATTGAAAAAGGCACAAGCTGAAGCCATTAACCTGACCTATTGGCATGACTTCTTTAACGCGATTCGGCAGGCCGGATATCGCGGTGGGAAGTGGATAAGTTCTACAAATGGCTTGTTGTATGCCTATGTCTTCTATTTGATCGGTCGGACGGAATACCATGTTGATGAATATGTCTTGCGACGTGCAATAGCCAAGTGGTTCTTCATGTCCAGTCTGACGGCACGTTATACGAGCTCGCCTGAATCTGCGATGGAAGCTGACCTGGCTCGCCTGCGAGGCATTTCCGATGGCAGGGATTTCGTAAATATTCTCAATCAGGTCTGCGATACGTCACTCACTAACGACTTCTGGACAATAACGCTACCCAATGACCTGGCAACATCAGCGGCACAAAGCCCATCACTATATGCTTATTATTCCTCCCTGGTGCTGTTGGATGCCAAAGTGCTTTTCTCCAAGCAACGTATCGTTGATTTGACGGATCCATCCGTGCACTCAACGAAGTCGGCTGTAGAACGACATCACCTCTTCCCAAAAGCCTATTTGCAATCAATCGGCATCAGCCAGACCAGGGAAACCAATCAAATTGGAAATTTCGCCCTGGTAGAATGGCGTGACAACGTTGATATTAAGGATAGACAACCCTCTGAATACATCAAGGAATTCACCGGTAAATTTACCAATAATGAACTTAGGCGGATGTATAAGTGGCACGCACTGCCGGATGGATGGGAGACGCTGCCCTATCATACTTTCCTCACAGCAAGGCGCGAGTTGATGGCGCGCGTCATCCGAGACGGTTATGCAACTTTGGCTGAAAAACATGGTGAGACCCAGCCGGGTTTGCCCGTGCCCGTTCATGAACTCGCCACACAAGGCGAATCAATTACCCTGGAATACAAGGCGACATTGCGAACCAACCTTCATACCTATCAGGTTGATCCCCGCATGGAATTAAGCTGCTTGAAAACAATCGCCGGCTTCCTGAATTCTCGCAACGGCGGAACCCTGTTGATCGGTGTGATGGATAATGGGACACCGGTCGGGATCGAGGCCGACGGATTCCTTAATGAAGATAAAATGCTTCTTCACCTGGATAATCTGATCCGGGAACGAATCGGACCGAAACACGCGATGTACATTCACCCTCATTTTGAAGATTATGACGGGTATAAAGTCCTGGCGGTAGAATGCTCTCCCGGCAATTCTCCGGTCTTTGTTAAGGATGGCTCCACGGAGCGATTTTATATTCGCATGGGCGCCTCCACACCCGAATTAACCAGTAGCCAAACGCACGAGTACATCAAAGAACGTTTTGGGTGAGGTGTACGCTAACCTTCTCCATAAACGATTTGTCGAAAAGCAACGGCGGCATCAATCGGTCGGCGGCCCAGGCCCAAGCTACAATAGCCACGATGGAGAGGTTCGATATTCTGTCGACCGAATTACTCAGCTATACGTCGTATATTTAGGTAAGTGGAGGATTTTCGATGTCGGAAATTAGTGGCAGTTTGATGTGGACACTCGTCAAGGAGTGCCCAATACCTGATGATGTGAATAACTTGTTGGTGGACGGAGAGACACCCGTTGCCGCCTACAAAACCGCCCGCGATAGCGCGGTCTTCACCAACAAGCGGCTCATTGTCCGGGATGTTCAGGGGCTTCGCGGTAAGAAAGTGGAGATCTACTCCCTACCCTATTCGTCCATTGTCATGTGGTCGTCGGAGAATGCGGGGGGAATGTTCGATACCAATGCGGAGATCGAGTTATGGACAAAAGCAGGGAATATCAAGGTGAATCTTGGTAAGGGAATTGATATCCGGCGGTTCGATAAGCTGATTGCTGCGGCGCTGTTGTAGGTTTCGGCGGGAAAACGCGGTTGCTCCGTGCCACCTGCTACTGGAAGCCGTCGAGAGCCTCGGCCATTCTCCCACCCTCGTCTCCGTCAACATCCTGTCCACGGCCGCGATTAAGGACGGCAAGTTCCAATCCTTCTGCTGAGCCAGGGCAATCCCGCCATGCGCCGGATGTATCTGCGCCAGGCGCATGAAGTCGCCGATGTTGAACGTCAGGATGCAGCGGCCGTACGCGGTAGCCTGCAACAATTGCTGCTCATCGCTGGCATCCAACTGCATCCACTCACACGGCGTGCGGGTCACGTCGTGACCACGTTCCAGTAACACCCGTTGCATGACACGACAGGATACATCGGCATCAAGGTGCAGGCGTAGCTTAGCCATGCGATCCTTGCGCCAATTGTTCCTCCCGCGCGATATGGGTTTCGATCTCGACGCGATGGGTGGCGAAGAAGGCTAGAGCCGCCTTAACCTGTTCCGGCGACAGGTCATACTCCGCGGCGATGTCGGCCGCGCTCATTTCCCATTGTTCGTGAGCAATGACGATGGTCTGGACGCGAATCCCCGTGCCGCGCAAGATCGGCGTGGGGATGCCGGCCGCGCCACGCCGGTAGGTCACGTGCGGGAACGCCGGGTCCACATCCCTCTCCCTTTCCCTCACCATCGCCAGACAAACAAACCCCAAAACCGCCAGCAAAGCCCAGAAGGCAAAAGGCGCGCCCGGCCATAGCGTAGCCAGGCTGTTCCCCACGGGCGGAGCGACGAGATTTCCGGCGCTGCTGAACGCGAAGGCGAAACCGACGGCCGTTCCGGCATAGAGCGGCCCGACGTGCTTGGATTCGATGGTCATGGTCGTGAAGATCGCCATGAACC
>JAGOZU010000151.1 GCA_018058545.1 Promineifilum sp.
ACGCAAGCTAAAGCCCGCAAGCTAAAGCATGCGCCACAGTCGGAACGCAAGCTAAAGCCCGCAAGCTAAAGCATGCGCCACAGTCGGAACGCAAGCTAAAGCCCGCAAGCTAAAGCATGCGCCACAGGCCGGCATTCATTGAATTTCGTCTCCTCTAATATGTTATATAGATTGATCTAACCAAATTCTAACACCGCCTGCCTATGCTAAAAAATAGCCGGTGATACAGGGCGCGACTCAGCCCGACCCAACGTCTCCGCAGGCGCAGGCCACAGTTTCCTCCCCCGCCACCGACCCACACATCACTCATGAAAAACATCAATCCTGTTGGAGGTAATACCATGAAGTACCTGACTCACCGCAGCCCCGGCCGCCTTGGCTGGTGGGACGAAGACCCGTTTGCCGAGATGGAGCGCTTTCTCGGCACCCCGTTCGGCCGCCGTTTGGCCCGCTGGGACGGCCCCAACGGCCGAAGCCTGCCGCTTGACGTCCTCGAGGATGAAGACGCCTACCACGTCGAGGCTTCCATCCCCGGCGTCGATCCCGATGACCTGGAAATCACTTTCAGCGACAACATGCTGACCATCCGCGGCCACATCGACCGCAGCGAGGACCGCGACGGCGACCGCTACGTCATGCGCGAGCGCCGGATGGGCCAATTCGCCCGCACCCTCACCTTCCCCATGGCCATCGATGACGCCCACATCGAAGCCTCATTCGACAACGGCGAGCTATTCTTGCGCATCCCCAAGGCCCCCGCGGCCCGCACCCGCCGCATCACCGTGGCCCGCGACGGCCGCACCCACGGGGTGGGCGTCAAGCCCGACAGCGAGGGCTGGGTCGAAGGTCAGGCCACAGCGGCCGATCGGCCGTCGACCGAGAGCAACCGCCAGCGCCAGCGCTGGACCGAGGGTCAGGCCACCAACCCCGCCGACATCGGCCGCAAGGAGAGCGCGGGCTGGGTAGAGGGCCAGCAGACCATGCCTGGCTCCGAGGCTCCGACGAGCGAAGGATGGCTGGAGGGCGAGAAGGCGATGAGCAACTAGCGCTCGTTCCCCCGGCAAGCAGCAACATGAAAAAGAGGCAGCGTCGCTGTCTCTTTTTCTTTACACAGCCGTAGGTAGTTCCTTTGAACCATCCCTGGCCATCGACTCCAACAACATGCCTGTCGTCGCCTGGTTCGACGATAGCGGTGGCGACGATGGCGAGATATTCGTGAGGCGCTTTCAGCCTCAGCCCGCCTGCTACGCGCTGAACCTCGACCATACCGGCAACGGGGACGGCCCGACGGCCGCTCCGGCCAACTCCACCGGCTGCCCCGTCGGCCAATATACGGCCGGGCAGTCGATCGCCCTGACCGCCTCGCCTGCGTCCGGCTGGCATATCGACAGATGGACGGGCACCGCCAACGACAACAGCACATCGACGAGCAACACGGTGACCATGCCCGCCGCCAACCATCTCGTCAGCGTCGCCTATGAAGAGGATACCGCCACGGGCTATTGGGTCTATTTCCCGGTGACGCTGGATGTGGCGCCCTCATCCAGGCCGGGCGGAGTCAAATGAAATTGCGAGGGAGGGGCAGGCAAGCGGCCGGATTGAAGGCCAGGCACATCAGCCGATCAACCGATCGGCCGAATCGCGAACAGGCAGGACAACGGTGGAACCGGATTCGCCCCTGTGGAATCCGGTCACTCACCCACAATCAACAACGTAATACCGCCCAACACCTCTGCTTCTTCCGGGTTGCCGTGGTCGAATGACCGGATATGCAGGCCAATCGCCTGATTCGGAGCCAGGCCAATGTCCGGCGTGTGCATTTTGAAGGTGCTGCGCCGCGTCCGGCCATTGATCTCCCGGTATTTGGCGAACAGATCGCGGTGATCAGCCCGGCGCGTCAGACCGGCGTCTATCTCAGCCTGTACCCGTTTGATCATCTGCCTGATCTCGACTTGGGCCGCCCAATCGATCTCCTCCGGATCGTGGGTCGCCAGAAAGAGCTGGTTGTTCTCGCGGCCGAAGTCGATCACCTGGGCGTCTGTATCACTCAGGTCGACGCCCGTTCGCTCCGTCCAGCCTCCGGTCGGAATGTCGCGGAAGGGCATTACATCGCCCATGACGGGATAGTTCAACGACAACAGTTCCTCGAATCCCATCGAATCGAACTGGATGATCAATTCGGCGTTGGGCGGATGGATGACGTTGAACATGAAAGGCTGGGCTTGAGGCACGATGTGGAGGTTGCTCTGGCCTATATGCCGGTCGAGGGGCGGTTCGAGCCGAAAGTCGTCAATCGGAAGATCGACTGGTGAAAACGAGAACAGCCGCGCGAACAGGCATTTATGGCCCGATTCGGTCGGCGGAACCGTGTAGGTGACTTGCGCCACCCCGCTGCTATAAGGATTAACCCAAATTGTAGGAACCCGGCCCAGCGTCAGATGGGTGGCATACCGGGTATCGAAACCAAGCGAGGGATCGGTCAGCCAGAACTCGACCTTGATGCTTGGCGCGACCATATCACCGCGATTGTGTACGTAACATTGTAGATTATACATCTCGCCCGCGTTGAGCGTGCGCGTATAGACCCCCGGATTGGAGACAGGGCTGATGAGGATATCGGGCGACAGCCAGTAGACCTGGTTGGAGAACGGTCGGTTGCCGTCGTCGCCGTTGAACGACCTCACATAGAGGAACGAACTATCGACAAAGTGGCGCGGCGGCCGTCGCTCCAGATGCTGGTCGTTGTCCTGGAACAAGGGGATGATGCGTTTGTCGGCGAAGTCCTGATAGGCTTCGCGCTGCATGCGCAGTTGGCGAACATACTCGTTAGCTTTTTGCATGTTTTCGGACATGGTCGTTTCTCCATCAGATGGTCGGCAATACAGCCAACCTCAGGGAATGGCTTCCAGATTGACGGCCACAGGATCGGCGGCCGACACGTTTGTTCTCAGGGGGTTGGGGAAGTTGACCGGATCGGCCGCTCCGTCGCTGATCTGTGTCCAGCACAGGTAGCCGTAGCCACGGTCCGCATCCAGGTTGAAATCCGGCAGGCGCGCGAATTGGAACCAGCGATCGTAAAGCGCGCCGCTCAGATCGAGCGCGTTGCCCAGCGTTCTACGGCCCAGCGTTTCGATCAGTGCGCCTTCGGACCGGTCGGTGACGGCCGTAAAATCGGTCAACAAGTCGAGCAATTCGAGATCGAGGAAGATTTCGCCGAAGGCGTAGTGAGTCGGTAGCTGATTGAAGTAGCTCGGCGGCGCGCCTTGCGTGGCGGTTTTCTCCCCGGCTGTCAGTGGATAGACCAGGTGGCGCTCGTTGCTGAAGATGACGCCCAAGGGATCGTTGAGAAGCGCTGGCTTGTAACGCAGCAAGGGCAGAAACGGCGCGACCATAGGCCCCGTTACGCCTGTGAAGTCGGGGATAGAAGGCGTGATAAACTGGCGGAAGCGCGGCTCTCCGAGGTGTTCACGCATCGGGAAGGCCAGACCGTTCAGGGCCACCCCAAGGCGAAAATTCTGGAAGGCGTTATAGACATGCTCATAGATAAGACAGGCAGCATAGCGAATCGTAGAAGTGCCCAGCGTGGCGATGGCCCCGGCAACACCGTCGGCCAGCGCTGCGGCAGCCATCACCGCCGCCGCGATAAGCGCGGCCAGGATGATGAAGATGGACAGTATGCCGAAATCGCCGGCCGAATCGACCGCTGACTCGATCAGATCGCCGGCGTCGTCCAGATTATCGATGGTCTTTTCCCACACTTCGCGTAACTCTTTCGTGAGCGAATAGGCGACCGGCGGGGGCAGCGTTCCCGTGTCGGTGGCGCTGGTGAGCCAGCGATACCAGGTGCGATAGGTGTCGTTGATGTCTCCAGCCGTGACGGACGCGCCATAGTCGGGGCCGGGGATCGCGTCTTCCTGATAGATACTGTTGATGGTGCGGGCGATCAGCTCGGCCAGGTCGTCGGGCAGACTCGTTGTCCGGTCCGGCTTGGTGTCGTTTATGACGCCGGTGTAATTAAAGTTATAGAGGGCATGCAGCCGGGAATAGTTCCAGTCCTGGCCGGTGACGCCCAACAGGTTGAAGACGTCCTGGTAGTTCTCGCCCGTCTTGTGCCGCTGGCTCTGGGAGCGATAGGGACCCCCGGAAAAGAGGTTGACGTAGGGGTGGCCCACCGTGTCGGCCGCCACATGGGTCAGATAACCCAGCGAGTACAAATGGAGCGGCGAGGTCCTGTCCCGCGTAGCCTCCAGCAGCGCGGTGGCGAACTTGCCCGTCTTGCGGTAGTGCAAGGCGTCGAACCACCACCACTTCACGCCGTCGCGATAGGGATGAGACATAATGTCATACACGTTGAACTCGGAGATGAATTTCTTTAGCATCTCGGTCAGCGTGCCCAGGAAGCCGTCCAGCAGCCGGTTGAGATCGTCGAAGGTCTGTTTGATCTCGCTCAGCAGGGCCGAATCCTCAATAACATCGTCAACGGCCTCATCGAACGCGGCCAGCGCGTCGAGCACCGGCTGGGGGACGGCCGCCAGCAGGGTGCGTTTGAACTCCTCGATGAAGTCATAGACGTCGTAATAATACTCGGCCAATTTGCCGATCGACGGATCCAGATCCTTGAGGTTGAAGAACAGGAAGTCCGGCCCCTGGCAGCCTAAAAAGAGGTAAGGCAGGTTTTTCTTATCAGATAACAGGAGTTGCAGGTCGGCGTATTCCGCCGGAGACAGGGTGTTTCCAAGGCCTGTGTTCTGGCGAATACGGGATTGCAGGCGGTCTGCGATGATGTGATGGATGGCTGGGCCGGGCATGGCCACTCTCCTTCTGGTTGACGATGCTGGTAGGGATGTGTTTCGTAGCGAACCAGGTAACAGGGAAAACGCGACTATCTGTCGGCGCTTGTCCGGGTACCTGTACTACAGGCCAAGTAGTTTATTATGTTGTTAAACCGCACGTTGGCAATATGATAGGCGATTACGGTTCCGGCTGTCAATATTGGGAAAATTTGCACAACTCGGCCCAGGGAAGGACGGGCAAGCGGATTAGGCAACCAGCTGTGGCGCAGGACATTTCCTCTTATCCAATTCTGACCTGTTCATGGCATAATAATGAACTGGAACAAGATAATCCCACGAGTTCAAACGGAACAGGCGACGATAACTGAATGGAATACAAAGACTATTACAAGACGCTGGGCGTCAAGAAGACCGCCGGCGCTGATGAGATCAAAAAAGCCTATCGCAAGCTCGCCCGGAAGCACCATCCCGACGTGAATCCCGGCGACAAGACGGCCGAGGAGAAATTCAAGGACATCAACGAGGCCTATGAAGTGCTGTCCGACGAGGACAAACGGGCCAAATATGACCGCTTCGGCGCTGAGTGGCAGCAATTTTCCGGCGCGGGCGGCCAGCCGCAGGACTTCAACTGGGGCGCCTGGGGCGGCCAGCCCGGTGGTGGGCAAGGCGGCGGGCAATACCGCACCGTCTCGCCCGAAGAGTTCGAGCAGATGTTTGGCGGCGCGGGCGGCCGAAGCGGTGGCGGCGGCTTCTCCGACTTCTTCGAGACGCTGTTCGGGGCCATGGGCGGCCGATCCGCAGGCGCGGGCCGAACCACAGGCGGCGCGCGCAGCGGCTTCGGCGGCAGCTATTCGTCTCTCGACGACCTGTTCGGCACGGCCGGTGCAGGCGCGCGACCGGCCCAAAAGGTTGACCAGGAGCACCCCATCCAGGTGACGCTGGAGGAAGCGTTTAATGGCACCTCCCGCAC
>JAGOZU010000017.1 GCA_018058545.1 Promineifilum sp.
ATGATTTGTCCGCCGTGTCGTATTGATTGAGAAGATCGCGCCGCAACTGGCGGTGAAATTCGACCGACATAGCTGGTATCTCGCCTCTCGTCTTTTCAAGTCTGGCTGCAACCGACAGTAATTCGTCGTCGCGCTCGCCCGCTTCCAGTTGTTCCGACCAATCCCGCAGGTTCATTTTGTTCTCTTTCATCGTTGTTTCCCCTCTATCTCGACCAGATGGCCACGCAGGCGTTCCAAAGCCCGATGCAAGCGCACATAGACCACGTTGCGCGAGCAATCCAGGATTTGGGCCACCTCTTCGGTGGGCAGCTGCTCCAGAAAGCGCAGCGTCAGGACTTCGCGGTCGGTCCGGCTCAGTTCACTCAGAGCCTCGCGCAAGTCCCGGTCGCGCTCGCCGGATAGAACGGCCGATTCGATGGGCCGCTCTCCGTCGCGCACATCCACGCCTCGTTCCACTGCGTCAATCTCATCGTCGATCGCCAGAGGGCTGAGCCGCTTGTTCCGGCGATAATGCTGGATGATCTCATTGCGGGCGATACGATAGAGCCAGGGCGCGAGACCTATTTTCTCCCAACGAAATCGTCGGATGTGGCGCAGCGCGCTCTCGAAGGTGGCGGCGGTGATATCTTGCGCCGTCGCCACATCGAGTGTCTCGCGGAGGGCATAGCCGTAGATGCGTTCAACGTACCGGTTATATAGCGCGCCGAAGGCTGCCGAATCGTTTTTAGCCCGTTCCACCAGAGCCGCTTCATCCATATTTATGTTAGGGTTCGTGGTAAGTGACGTCATACACTTATATAACGCCGATGGGGCCGAAATCTTACAGCATTGAGGGGAAGTGGGGAGGAATCGTCTATGGCAGGTTGACCGGGAGTGAACTTTCCGGCCGACCTGCCGCTCTCATGGTTATCGACGGCTACGGCTGCTCGCGAGGAGCTTTCCAGGCCGGCGACTTGTGGACGTGGACGACCTGCCACGCGCCGGTGTTCCGCCGGTGCAGCACACGGCTCTCATTGTGGAGCGTATGTTTAATCCCATCGGCCGTGGCGATGGAGAGCATAAAAGTGTAGCTGACGACGGCCGTGTCGCCATAAAGTTGCAGTCGCGGCTCCAGCAGGTCGTAGCGATAGTCGGCGTCCGTTCCCGCCCAACCGTGTTCGATCATAAAGTAATGAAAGTCCAGCCCATCTTGCCGGTGCGGGGCGACGAACCACTCATATAACGACAGGTCCTCGCCGGTAGTCGCGCGGTACGTTCCGACGTCGCGGGTGAATATGCTGTGTAAATGGCGGTGCAGGAAGTCCCAAATCTCTTGTTCGGTGGTCATTATCATCTCCTGATCGAGAAACTATTTACGGGTGGCAACTCCATGGCAGTACCTTCGGACAACCTGCAATGGCTGCGAAATCCTGGGATACTCTCTATATGAAACGGTGCCCAAATCCCTGGTGAGTATGTCCTGTCCGGGCAATTTGACAAGAGTTACCGGTATAGTCGACAATTCCCGCGGGTTCGGCCGGCGACGACAAACCGGGGACGTATTCAATCGATGAAACGAGCGACACTCATTTTTAATCCGCGAGCCGGGCAGCTGACGATGGCGAGCAAGGTTAAGCCTGTGGCTGACTTCTGGCGCGCTCGCGACTGGCGGGTGACCCTGCGCGCCACCGAGGCTCCCGGCCACGCCACCGAATTGGCCCGACAGGCGGCCGAGGCGGGGGAAGAGTTGGTGCTGGCTGTCGGCGGCGACGGCACGATGGGCCAGGTCGCCACCGGTCTGGCCGGCAGCCCAACCATCATGGCCCCGTTGCCCATCGGCACGTCAAACGCACTGGCCAGAGAGCTTAAATTGCCC
Source organism: Promineifilum sp. (assembly GCA_018058545.1). Classification (GTDB taxonomy): domain Bacteria; phylum Chloroflexota; class Anaerolineae; order Promineifilales; family Promineifilaceae; genus Promineifilum. The sequence goes on from JAGOZU010000017.1 coordinate 1,856, forward strand.
CGGCCGCAGTTGCTGGACGCCAAAGCCCCCTTTGAGGCTTCGGAGGCGCTGATGGCCGGGCGAGTACAATCGATCGATCTGACTCACGTCCAGAGCCACACGGAGACCGGTTACGCACTTCTCTGGACCGGCATCGGCGCGGACGGTTTTCTTGTCCAGCAAATCGAGCCGCGGCCGGACTGGTCGAAACGCCTGGGACCTATCGGCTACGGCATCCAGATTTTCTCCCTCCTCCATCGCCTTCCCTCCATGCACGCCGTCGTCCAGGTTGACGACCAGACGCTGGAGGAGGATTTGTTGCTCATTCTCATCAGTACGGCGCGTCTCTATGCCGGGGGATTAATTGAGTTAAGCGCCGCTTCCCGCTTCGATGACGGCTTGTTCGAGGTGTGGCTCTTTCGCGCCGACTCGATAGCGTCCCGGCTGGAGCCGTCGCGCGCGCCGCTCATGATCCGCTATCTGACCGAAGTCCAGTTGAAAATGGAACGACAAGACCCCGGCGTCACCACCATCACCGGCAAGCGCGTGGTTATCCAAACCCAACCCAAAATGCCCTGCCAAACCGACGGCGAATGGGCCGGTTACTCACCCCTCACCTGCGAGATCCGTCCGGGCGCATTGAACCTGCTCGTCCCGCCGGCGGCTCCCTCGGATCTGTTCCTCAAGCCCGGCATTCCCCTGAGCGAACTCGTCTAGCCGGCCCCTCCTGTCCCGATCGGCCACGCTTGCAATGTGGTCAACTTGACGTAAACTAGCGGGCATGGACAGAATCGACTTCCGCTCCGACACCGTCAGCTGGCCCACGCCCGCCATGCGTGAGGCAATGGCCACGGCTACTGTCGGCGATGACGTTTACGGCGAGGACCCCACCGTCAATCAGCTGGAGGCTCTGGCCGCGGCGAAGGTGGGCAAGGAGGCCGGTCTGTTCGTTGCCAGCGGCACGATGGGCAATCTGAGCGCCATCCTGACCCATGCCGGCCGAGGCGATGAGGCGATTCTCGGCGCGGATTGTCATGTGATTTCCTGGGAAGCGGGCAGCATGGCCGCGCTGGGCGGTGTCTTTCCCCGTCCGTTACCCACGGACGCCTTTGGCCGCATGGATCCCATCGCCGTCGAGAACGCCGTGCGAGAGGATGATCCCCATCTCCCGCGCACCCGGCTCGTCCTCGTGGAGAATTCCTACGGCGCCAAGCATGGCTATCCCTTGCCGCCGTCCTATTTCGCCGAGATCGAAGCTGTGGCGCGACGAAACGGGCTGAGCCTGCACATGGATGGCGCGCGATTGTTCAACGCCGCGGTAGCCCAGAATATCGATGCGGCCGAGATCACTCGTTACGTCGATTCAGTGACATTTTGCCTCAGCAAGGGTTTGTGCGCGCCCGTCGGCTCGGTACTGTGCGGATCGGCCGATTTTATTCACCGGGCACGTCGCGCCCGCAAATCATTGGGTGGCGGAATGCGGCAGGCCGGGATATTGGCCGCGGCCGGTATCGTCGCCCTTAACGACATGGTGGAACGCCTGAGCGACGACCATGCCCATGCCCACCTGCTAGCCGAGGGCCTGACCCGAATTCCGGGGATTGTGGTTGATGCCTCAATGGTGCGCACCAACATGGTGTTCTTCGATCTGGCTGACGACGTGCCCCTTTCACCCCGGGACGTGGCCGAACGCATGCAGGCGAAGGCCAATGTCCGGGTTGGCACGAACGGCCCGCGCGGTTTTCGCGCCGTAACCCATTACTGGATCGGCGAAAGCGAAGTTCAAACATTTCTCAGTTCGCTGGAGCACATTTTGGCGCAGGCCTGAATAGTCCCGGATTAGGCGAATGGGCAGGAGAGAAGTATGACCAGCCTTATCGGTCAAACCCTGAACAAACGGTATCGGCTCGACGCATTGCTTGGCGACGGCGGCATGGGAACGGTCTATCGCGCGGCCGATCTTAACTTGGAGCGCCAGGTGGCGATCAAGCTGATGCACAGCCACTTCGCCCGCCAGGAAGAGTTTCGCATTCGGCTGATTCAGGAGGCGCGCACAGCCGCCCAACTCGACCACCCGTCTATCGTTCGCGTCTATGATTTCGGCGACTCGGAGTCCGGCCTGTTCATCGCCATGGAATACATCGATGGTGGCAGCCTGCGCGATCACCTGCGCCGCTTGCAACGACTCCAGAAATATCTGCCGCTCATCCAGTGCCTGCAAATCGCCATTCAGATCGCCGAGGCTCTCGATTACGCCCACACCCGAAAGATCATCCATCGCGACGTCAAGCCCGGCAACATCATCCTTAAACGGCTGAGCCGCCCCGATGAAGCGGGCACCCAGCCGTTTCGCGCGCTGCTGACCGACTTCGGCCTGGTCAAGCTACAGGAAGGAACAAGTCTGACGCAAAGCGGGGCCACCGTCGGCACGCCGACCTATATGTCACCCGAGCAGTGTGAGGGACGCGAACTCGACGGCCGCACCGATCTTTATTCGTTGGGCGTCGTCCTCTACGAACTAATCGGCAACAGGCTGCCATTTGCCTTCCAAACCCTCACCGAGGCTATCTCCGCCCATCGCTCCGGTGTGCAACCGCCGCCGGTCAGCTCCCTGCGACCCGAAGTGCCTCCCATCATCGACTCCCTGTTGGAACGCGCTCTGGCCAAGGCGCCGGAGGACCGCTTCTCCTCAGGGGCCGTTATGGCCGACGCCCTGCGCAGCGCGTTTGTCGCACTGGAAGGGTTGCCGACACGGGTGATGCTCCATCAGGAACTCAACATCCTCGATCAAGTGGCCGAACCGCCCGCCGGTTACGAGTTGCACATTCACACCCCCGGCCATTCAGACAGCATCGTCCCTCTCAACCGATCGGTCATCACCCTCGGCCGCAATCTGGACAACGACATCGTCCTTCCGGCCGATGGCGTCTCACGCCACCATACGCGACTCCAGGCGACATCGCTCGGCTGGGAGGCTGTCGATATGGGCGGCGTCAACGGCACCTGGCTCGATGAACACCGCCTCCGCCCGGAAGAGCCGACCCCATTGGGAGTTGGTTCCTTCTTGCGCATCGGCCCCTATGAAATGGTTTTGCAAGGGCCGGAAATGCCGCTCGGCGCGGCCGAGGCGGGCCCCAAAGGCGAGGTGATCTCCGCGCCCATCACACCCGGATTCACTACCGCGCCACTAGCCCCCGGCGGCTCAACTCCGGCGATGCCGGTCCGGTCTGTAGTGTCCGAGCAGCCGACTCAACCGCCGACATCCCCCGCCCCTCTCGCCCTCCATATGGCGCGCAACACCATAACCGTGGAACCCGGCCATCGTGTGGAAGTGAAGGTGGATGTCGAGAATCGCGGAGATCAGGAAGACAAGGTAACGTTGCGAGTGCAGGGCGTCAATCCGGAGTGGGTCGAAGTGCCGGACGACTTCAAGGCTGTCCCCCCGCGCGGGACCGTATCGGTACCTTTTGCCATCCAGCCCCCGCGCGGTCGTGGTGCGCCATCCGGCCGCCAGCGCCTGCGCATTGAAGTGGTGTCGCAACGCTACCCGGAGGCCAAGGTCGGCATCAGCGCCGCTCTGACCGTCGGCGACTTCATCGCCTTCGATGCCGGGATGGAACCGTCGGATTTCCGCCTGCCGGGGCGCACCCTCGTGACAATTCGCAACACGGGCAATGCTACAACTGAATTCAAGGTAAGCGGCCGCGATATACAGGATTTCATAAGGTTCCGTGGCGAGCGGGAGGGCATACCGCTTCAGCCAGGCCAGTCAGCCAATGTAGAACTGGTCCTGGAGCCGCGCCAGAACAACTGGATCGGCGCGGGCGATACCTATCCTTTCGATGTGGAGGTGTCGGCCGCGCGCGGCGGAAAAAAGACGTTACCCGGCGAGGGCAGCGTTCGCGCCTTCATCCCAACGCCCATGCTCTATGGCTTGCTGTTTCTGCTCACCTTTGCCTGCGTGGTGGGTTCGGCCGCCCTCGTTTCCAATTGGGGCCGCATCCTGGGTATTGGTGCGACGAGTACCCCCACAGCCACCACCTCCTTTGAACAGCTTGCGGCGACGCAATCATCCATCGCCATGGCCCAAACGGTTGTCGTGGCCACCCAGAGCGGCGCGGCCACGAACGTCGCCCTGACCGCGGCCGTGGAAGGCGACAGCGACGGCGACGGCCTGGTCGACACTCAGGAAGCCGTGCTGGGCACCGATCCGAACAATCGCGATACGGACGGCGATGGCTTGAGCGACGGCGACGAGGTGCTCATCTATTCCACCGATCCTCGCAATCGGGATACCGACGGCGATATCCTGACCGACTATGACGAGGTGATGATCCATAAAACCAACCCTCGGCTGGCTGATACCGATGGCGACGGGATCCCGGACGGGCTTGAGGTCGCGCAGGGCACAGACCCGCTCGTTCCAAACCCGCCGACGGCCACGATCCCCGCGCCGACGCAAATAGTACAACCAACCTGGACGCCCATCCCACCGGCACCTCAGCCCACAGCGGTTCCAACAACCATTATCTTGCCCACGGCGACATGGACGCCACTACCACCGCCAACGGCGACGACTGCAGCTCCCGCAACCATTGCGCCGCCGCCCTCGGTGGCCGCGCTGAGTTGCGTCACCGCACCACCGGTACTTGATGGAGTGCTCAATGTCGGCTCGGAGTGGCCGAGCGCGCCGATGTTCACCTTCCAGTCCGCCGTGGCCGGGGCTGAGAGAGCCGTACACGTCTATGGCGCACGCAATGGCGGGCAGATCTATTTCGCCTATCTGATCAACGACAACGTCAACGAGATATCGGATGCCGCCCGGCTATATATCGACACGACCAACAATGGCGGCGATCCGGACACAGCCGATCGCTTCTTCCAGGTCAATCGCAACGGCGACCGCCTCATCTGGTCGGGTATCGGCAGCAATGCCGACGGCCAGGCCTGGAACAGCAACTACGCCTCGACCAATTGGTCGGTCGCGGTGGGCGCGCCCAATGGCGGCCAATGGGTGGCTGAGTTCTCTATCGACGCCGCGGCCGAACTTGGCGCCCTGACCAATCCTTTCGGTCTGATGGCAGAGGTATACTTCACCGGTGATACGGCCGCATTCCCCTCGGCGGCCTCAGCCACCCAGGCAAACACCTGGGGAGACATCGGCAATCCGGCATGTCCGTGATCGGTTGAGTTTTCACCCCAATCCACAGTCTCCCGTCGCGTTCACTGACGGCGGGAGATATTTTTGCTAGAGTCTGGGATTATGCAGATATCGATCGACGATCTCGCCCCCGGTGCCCGCAAGCGGGGGCTTCACACCGTCTTCATCATCACCTTCCTGATGCACGCGGGCTTCTTCCTCATCATTCCCCTGGTCTCGCTTCACTACGTCGACCGGTTGGGTTGGGCAGCCGCGTTCATCGGCCTTGTACTGGCCATTCGCCAGTTTGCCCAACAGGGTCTGACGGTATTCGGTGGGGCGCTGGCTGACCGGGTTGGGCCAAAACGATTGATCCTGGCTGGAGTGCTGATCCGCGCCATCAGCTTCGTCGTCATGGGGTATGCTGCTGTCCCTTGGGTCTTGATGGTGTCGGGCATCCTGGCGGCCATCGGCGGGGCGCTCTTCGACGCGCCGCAGCGAGCCACTCTGGCCACGTTGGCTCCCGAAGATCAACTGAATGATCTTTACGGCCGGCTAGGCATCTTGCAAAACGTCGCCCGCGCCGTCGGCCCGCTCATCGGCGCTTACCTCATCCGCTATGACTTCCAGGTTGTGGGGCTTGGCTCGGCGGCGTTCTTCTTGTTGGCATTCTTCATTACCTTGGCCTTTTTGCCAGCGGTGAGCGTCTGCACCACCACGCAGTCGGTTCGCGCCGGGTTGAGTATGGCTCTGCGTGACAACGCCTTCGTCATCTTCACTGTCTTGCTCATGGGTTTCTGGTTCATGTGGGTGCAACTGTCCATCGCCATGCCCCTCCAGATAAAACACCTGACGGGTACCGACACCAGCGTGGGCATCATGTTCACCGTCAGCGCCGTGCTATCGATCGTGTTGCAGGTTCCGGCCCTCGATCTGGCGCAACGCTTCATGCGGCCGATGCTCATCATCGTCGCCGGGATGGTCTTCATCGCCTTCGGGATGGCGCTGATAGCCGCCGGGAGCGGGTTGCTCCTGTTCTATGTCGGTCTGTTTTTCTTCTCCCTTGGCTCGGTTCTGGCCACACCCAGCACGCAGACGGTGACGGCGCAGATGGCCGACGATCGGGCGCGCGGGGCATACTTCGGCGTCGGCTCGCTCTCGATGGCCGTCGGCGGCGGCCTGGGGCACTTCCTGGGTGGGGCGCTGATCGATGTTGCTGCCCGTCAACAGACGCCCGCGCTGCCGTGGCTGATTTTCGCCGGCGTGGGCTTCGTATCGGCCGCCGGCTTGCTCGTCTTCTATTGGTCACACCGAACAGACCCCATTCGCCCATTACCCCGTGCGGCCGTCTCCGGCGACTAATACCGAATAAAAAAGCCGTCTCCAGCGAGACGGCCCCTGTTAATTCCCCAGGACTTATTCAGCCGGGCGAGCCCCGGATTTCAGTGATAGCGGCTGCGGTCGATCACGTCATCAGTCGGCGACAGATCGACTGCGTCGGCCGTTGAAGCCACCGGCAAAGGCTCCGGTTCGGCCTCGACAGGCTCCGGCGTGCGCAGGCGGAAGATGATGAACAAGCTCAACAGTGTAATGAGGGCCAATGCCCCTTCACTGGCATAGTTGCCCCAGCGCTGGGCGACGATGAGGGCCACCGCGTTGAGAAAAGTGTGAAAGCCAATCGACAGGAAAAGCCAGCGAATCGACCGCCGCAAAAAGACCTGCAACACCATCACCGACATCGCCAGGTGGGCGGTGACGGCAAACAGGCGTTCGACCGCGCCCAACAAGGCATCGTACCAAGGTATCGCCAACATGGACTCGGCCGTGGACGTGATGAGAGCCTGCTGATCCGTCGGCATGGTGCCCATGATTGTCGGATTGTTGACGATGTAGAGCAGTGCGAAATTATTGATGAGCAGGATCAGGCCAAGCAAGATGGCCTCAATCCCGCCGTGGCCCGCGCCCATCATCATACCTCGCGACCAGGAGCGAGCATCTTTGGCCCAGAAGCGATAGGCCAGATAGCGGCCGACTTCCTCGAACACGCCCGCCGACAGGCCATAGAAGACGGCAATGGTGATCAGGTTGATCCACGGGGTCAGATCAGTCGGCAGCACGCCGGTACGGCTGACCAGCCAGTTGAAGGGGATATGGAGCACCTGAGAAAGGATAAAGGTGACGGCGCCGATGAAAAACAGCCGCCAGCCCGCGCCCGTTCGGCGTCGAATGATGATGGCGATGGTGACCGGTATGGCCACCATCAGGATGGAGTTTAGGGCAAGGAATAAATAAATCACGGACAAATAATACCACCGCCCGGTAAAAGTGTGGAGTGCAGCAAAATCTCACTCAATTTCGGCTACTGGGATAATCCCACAGGACTATCGATCCAAATCGGCCGTTAACTTATCGGATAGTTTGACTCGCGACGCTTTACCGGAAGCGGTGGTCTTAAGGAGATCATAGCAATTGATCGCCATGCAAGATAGTGACAAATGTCACCCCAAAGCCATGACATTTTCCTGAATACTCGTAGAATCACCGCCATGTCCGGCAGCAGAATCATCCCAGCGGCCGAAACGCGCGTGGAATTGCGGGTGTCCAATTCCCGCTTCATCGCCACCATCGCCCCGGCCCTCTCCGTGGAGGAAGCACGGGGGTTTATCGCGCGCATCAAGGCCGAGTTTCCTGATGCCTCCCACAACGTCCCGGCCTATGTCATCGGCCATGGTCAAGCCACCACAGCCCATTGCCACGACGACGGCGAGCCGTCGGGGACGGCCGGGCGGCCGATGCTGGCCGTCCTGCAGGGCAGCGGCCTGGGAGATGCCGTGGTGGTCGTCACGCGCTACTTCGGCGGAACCAAGTTGGGCACGGGGGGGCTTGTGCGGGCCTATGGCGATGCCATTCGCGAGGTGCTGGCCGTGCTGCCTCGCGCCGAAAAGGTGGCCACAGTCGTGGCGATGGCTGAGGTCTCTTACCCGCTTTTGGAGCGAGCGCGACAACTGATTGAAACCCATGGCGGGATATTGCTGGAAGAGATATTTGCGGCCGAGATCACATTGACCGCTCGCTTTCGTGCCGAACAGTATCCGGCATTCGCCGACGCTCTGCGCGAACTCTCCCACGGCGCGGTTGAAGCGCTCATTGTGGAGACGGATGAGGCTACGATCATGCCCATCACACCCCAGGCCGGGAACAACCACTTCTAAAGGTGACAGCATCGGCTCATCGTCGCCAAGCCATAGCTTAATAGACCTGCACCCCGCGACTTATAGGCTAAAATCAGTCGCAATGTCCATCCATAAACTCCTGGTCATCGGCATCGACGGCGCCCCCCACCCTCTTATCGAGACTTGGGCCGCCGAAGGCCACCTGCCGAATCTGGCCCGCCTGATCGAGCGCGGCAGCTTCGGTGTCTTGCGCTCGACCATTCCCGTCCATTCGCCCACCGCCTGGGCTTCGTTTATCACCGGGCTGAACCCCGGCCAGCACGGGGTATTCGACTTCGTGCGACGCTCGCCCGACAGCTACAAGCTCAACGTCGTCCGCGCCGACCAATATCCGGGGTCGTCGATCTGGCGCTTGTTGAGTGAACAGGGGAAGCGCGTCGGCGTGATGAACGTCCCGATGACTTACCCTCCCGAACCCGTCAACGGCTTTCTAATCAGCGGGTTGGGTACACCGGACTTCGCCCGCTACAGCTATCCTCCTGAATTGCAGGATGAACTCGATGCTGACGGCTACAAGGTCAACAAGAAATTCTTTTTCGTCCGCGACCGGCAGGATGAATGGCTGGACGACATCAACGCCATGACCGACAAACGAGGTGAGGCGGCCGTCCGCCTGATGAAGGAAAAGCCGTGGGACTTCTTCATGGTGGTGTTTCGCAACAGCGATGAGATATGCCATTTCTACTGGCATCATATGGATGAGAACCACCCGCAACACGACCCGGCCGCGCCGTCGCGCTATCGCACCGCCATTCTCGATCTCTATCGGCGGATCGATCGCTGGGTGGGGGAGATCGTGGACGCCGCCGGTGAGGATGTCAATATCGTCGTCATGTCCGACCACGGGGCTGGACCGCTCTATCGCGATGTCTTCCTCAATGAATGGTTATGGCAAGAGGGATGGCTGACGATGCGCGAAAAGGCCACCGCCGGGCGGGGATGGCTCAACGCCATGAAGCAACTGGGTCTGACCCGCGCGCGCATCTCCGATACCCTGACCCGCCTCGACATGCATTGGCTGGAAACGGCGATCAAACGAGCGCTTGGCGACCATATCTATGTCTTGCCGCGCGACGAACGGCCGGAATTCCACAATGCCATCGACTGGTCGAAAACAATGGCCTATGGGTTCGGGTATTACGGTCAGATATTCATCAATCTGCAAGGCCGCGAACCGGAGGGCATCGTGCCGCCGGATGAATATGAAGTGTTGCGTGACGAGATCGCCCGGCGCCTGACGACTCTCGTCGATCCGGAGGATGGCTTGCCGGTAGTTGACCGTGTTTACAAGAAGGAAGAACTCTATCACGGCCGATACCTGGCCGAGGCTCCGGACTTGCTGGTTATTATGCGCGGCCTGACCTATATCACGCGCCAGGGATATGAATTTGCCGAGGAGCGCGGCGTGCTCTTCCGTGAACCATATACCGACGAGACAGGTGGGCACCGGCTGGAGGGCATCCTCATCGCCGCCGGCCCTGATATACGTTCGGGCGAGTTGCCGGAGCGGCCGATCGTCGACCTGACGCCGACGCTGCTCCAGCTTCTGGGCTGCCCTGTGCCGGATTACATGGATGGCGATCCTATCGACATCATGTTGGCCGATTCATTCCAGTCGACCCATCCATTGGAAGTCGTCCCATCCGAGATTCGCAATCGCGACCAGATAGCCGGCAGTTGGGACGCGGCGGCCGAAGCCGATGTGACCGAACGTCTAAAACAGTTGGGCTATTTGGGTTAATTCGAAAATGTTAATCTTGATCGTAAGAATGATTGATTAAATTAAAACCCGGATGCACATAACCGGGCGTTTGCGGATCAGCTCATCTGCTTTTTCGTCCACGTAACTTTTCCCAATTGAAAAAGCCGTCTCATAGCCTGGATATCGACCGTGACAGTGACAAGGATTCGGTCGGTGTCATCGGCTATGTTTATGAGTCGGTGGTGAAACATTCGGTTTGCACATCATTGCAGAAATCAAAAATAGTAAAATTCTGTCGATGCGTCACTTTTTGAAATCATGTGATCTTGCAGTGCGACAAGGAGTAGAGTTGAATTGTTAACCATGACTGAAGAATCCCCAAAGGCTGAACAATCGGTTTTGATCTCTCCCTATGGGGGAACCTTGATCGACCTGATGGTTCCCGAGTCTGAGCGCGCAGCGTTGCGCTCTTATGCCAATACCCTGCCGTCCATTCGTATCTCAGAGCGCTCCGCCTGTGATCTCGAACTGTTGGCGGTCGGCGGTTTTTCGCCCCTCGATCGCTTCATGAATCAAGCCGATCACCAGAGCGTGATCGAGACGATGCGTTTGGCCGACGGCACCCTCTTTCCGATGCCCATTCCTCTACCGGTAGACGAGAGTGTGGCGGCCAAGCTCAAGATCGGCCAGGACATCGCCCTTCGCAGTCCCGGTAATGATCTATTGGCGATCATGAACGTCGAAGAGATCTATCCGTGGTCAGTCGAGGAAGTAGCCCAGAAGGCTTTCGGCACGCTCGATCTGCGTCACCCCATCGTCGCTGAAATGCATGGTTGGGGCAAGTTCAACATATCCGGCCAATTGCGCGTTCTGCAGCTGCCCGCTCGCTATGATTTCAAATCGTTACGGCTGACCCCGGCTGAAACCCGCGCTCGGCTGGAACAGTTTGGCCACGAAAACGTGATCGCCTTCCAGACCCGCAACCCTCTCCATCGCGTCCACGAAGAGCTGACCAAGCGCGCCACGATGGAAAAGGACGGCGTTCTGTTGCTGCATCCGAGCGTTGGGATGACCAAGCCTGGGGACGTCGACCACTTCACCCGCGTGCGCACCTATAAGGCGCTGGCCCAGCGGTATTATGATCCCGACCGCATCTTGCTATCCCTGCTGCCGTTGGCCATGCGCATGGGCGGCCCGCGAGAGGCAGTCTGGCACGCGATCATTCGCCGTAACTTCGGCGCGAACCACCTCATCGTCGGCCGTGACCATGCCGGCCCCGGCAACGACTCCACCGGCAAGCCTATCTATGGCCCTTACGACGCCCAGGAACTGGTCGAAAAATATAGCGAAGAACTGGGGGTCACGCCCGTACCCTTCCAGATGCTTGTCTACTTGCCGGAAGAAGACCGCTATGAAGAAGTCACAAAAGTCGATAAGGACACCAAGACGGCATCCATTAGCGGCACGCAGGTGCGCGAACAGTACTTGCATAACGGCAAGCAATTGCCTGAATGGTTCACCCGCCCCGAGGTAGCCGAGATCCTAGCCGAGACCTATCCGCCGCGCTATCGCCAGGGAGTCTGCGTCTGGCTCACCGGTCTGCACAACGCCGGTAAATCGACGACGGCCAACGTACTGACGACCCTGCTGCAAGAATACGGCCGCAATATCACCTTGCTCGATGGCGACGTCGTCCGCACGCACTTCTCTGAAGGACTGGGCTTCTCCAAGGAAGACCGCGATGACCACGTTCGTCGTATCGGCTTCGTGGCATCGGAGATCACACGTCACGGCGGCATCGTGGTCTGCGCGGCCGTCAGTCCCTATCGTAGCACACGAAACGAAGTTCGTAGCACGATCGGCTCCGATAACTACATCGAGGTGTTCGTCAACACACCGCTGGAAGTTTGCGAGCAGCGCGATACCAAAGGCCTTTACGCGCGAGCACGTCAGGGGGAAGTCGTCGGCTTCACGGGCATCGACGACCCGTATGAAGCGCCGCAAAATCCCGAGCTGATCATCGAGACGTTGCATCATACAGCCGAAGAAAACGCCCGGATGATCCTGGGGCAACTCATTGAGCGTGGGTTCGTGCGAACCGATGAGATGAATCTGCGCGATAACTAATAGCAACTAACCATTAAGAGGAAAATTTTTATGTCCCTGAATAAAGAATACCCCGGTTACGTCCTTTGGATGACCGGCTTGTCCGGAGCGGGCAAGACCACCATCGCCCTGATCCTGGAAGAAGAACTCAAGTCGCGAGGCTGCAAGTTTGAGCGACTGGATGGCGATGTCGTACGCGAGAGCCTGACCCGCGATCTGGGCTTCTCCAAGGAAGACCGCGACAAGAATATCGAGCGCGTCTCCTTCGTCGCCAAGCTATTATCACGCAACGACGTCGGCTGCGTATGCTCCTTCATTTCACCCTACCAGGCCGTGCGCGACATGGTTCGCGCCAACACGACCAATTTCATGGAAGTGTTCATCGACGCGCCGCTCGATGTCGTCATCGGCCGCGACGTCAAGGGGATGTACAAGAAGGCCATCGCCGGTGAGATCCCCAACTTCACTGGTATCTCCGACCCGTTCGAGGCCCCGACCAATCCGGAGATCCACATTCATACCGATCAGGAGACGCCGGAAGAGAGCGCCCAGCGCATCCTCACCTATCTGGAACGGCACAATCTCATCCCCGCTCGCGAAGCGGCTTTCGCCTAATCGATCGAGTACAATTGACAAACGGCAGCCGGACGGACTCACGCCGGCTGCCGTTTGTTCTATGCCAACCATCCGCGAAGCGTGGCAGATCGGCCGCGCCCAACTTTCTGAATCACCGACGCCCGCGCTCGATGCTCGCCTGTTGCTGGAGCTCGTGCTGGGGCACGACCATGCTTGGCTGGTCGCCCATGACGACGAACCGCTGGCGGCCGACACGACAGCCATATACCGGGCCTTGCTGGATCGCGCCGCAGCCCACGAACCCATCCCTTATCTGACCGGCCACGCGCCGTTTCTGGGGCTGGATTTTGCCGTCTCACATGATGTTCTCATCCCCCGCCCGGAGACGGAGCAACTGGTTGAGATGGCCGCCGAATGGGCGGATGGACGAGGGGCGATCCGTGTTGTCGATGTCGGCACGGGCAGCGGTTGCATCGCCGTCAGCCTGGCGCGCCGGTTGCCACGGGCGAGCGTGGCGGCCGTGGATATTTCCGCCGAAGCATTGGCCGTGGCCACGGTCAATGCCCGACATCATGCACCCGACCGCATTCGTTTCGTGCGGGGTGATCTGCTGGCAGCGTTCGCACCCGGACTCGATCTCATCGTCGCCAACCTCCCCTATATCGCCGAGCACGAGTGGCCGTCTTTGGCCATTGGAGTAAAATTCTACGAACCTGCGCTTGCATTAAACGGGGGCGTAGACGGCCTCGATCACTATCGGAACCTCTTGCCACAAGCCGCCGAACGTCTGCGAACGGGCGGTTTGATCTTGTTGGAAATCGGCTGGCGGCAAGGCGAGGCCGTCATGGCTCTGGCCCGACAATCATGGCCGGAGGCGGATATCCGCGTCCAGATTGATTTTGCCGGGCGCGATCGGATTGTAGTTATTCAGACCTGATGCGGAAAAAGGGAAGACCGAACACGTGTTAGCCGAATCGAACGAAAGGAAACTAATCACGCGCCATTTGCTCGCGGGCGATAGGGCGGCCATCAATGAGGCGGCCGCGTGGCTGAGTCGCGGCTATCCCGTCGTGTTTCCAACCGATACTGTGTATGGCGTGGGGGTGTTGCCCTTCGACGCGGCGGCCATCAACCACCTCTACGTCCTGAAAGGACGCCCGGCAAGCAAGGGCATACCGGTCCTCTTGGCCGATACATCCGATTTATTCAAGGTGGCCGCTACAATATCGCCCATGGCCCAGCGACTGATCGAGCGATTCTGGCCAGGGCCGCTGACTCTCATCGTCCCGCGCGTGGCCGGATTGCCCGATGCGATCTCGCCCAACGGAAATATCGCCGTTCGTCTCCCGGATCACGCCGTTGCCCGGGCGCTCATTCACGAGGCGGGCGGGGCAGTGGCGACGACCAGCGCCAATTTGTCGGGCTACGAGCCGGCTCTTAACGGCGCCGATGCGCTGGCGGCGTTGCAGGGCGCCGTGGCGGCCGTACTGGATGACGGCCCAACACCCGGCGACCGGCCATCGACCATCGTGGATTGTTCGGGCGCGCGGCCATTTGTCGTGCGGGAAGGACCGCTGTCGGCCGATGATCTCGGGCTGAAAGAGGGGTCACGGGTCTAATCAAATTATGTCCGGGATATTATTGCCCATTCTCCTGTTCGTCGGTGCGGTGGTGGCCACCTTCTTCACCTACCGCAATATCCGGCGTGGTGGTGCTCGATTTTATACCCTGGAGCGCGAGATCGTTCTGCGTCGCGCGCTCGTCACGTTGACAGTCGCGGCGGCTCTCTATACCGCCTCGCTCAGCCTTCTGTACTTCCAGAGACAACAACTCATCAACGCCGCCTTGCCGCCAACCCTGGAGGCGGAAGCGGCCGGTGGCGTGGGCAGTCCACTGGTGATGACGCCGACACCTATGCTGGAGGTGTTTCCTCCCTCGCCCGAACCCACGTCACTGACCCCGGAACCCACGGCGACGGCGACTCCTACCGTGTGTCGGGCGGTAGTAGAAGGAACGGGCGGAAACGGCCTTTATCTGCGCTCTGAACCACAGGGTGAACAACTCGTCCTGTTATCCGACGGCACGCTGCTTACCGTGTTGGAGGAACCCTCGGTCGAAGCCGGCGGTATTCTCTGGCGCAAGGTACGGGCGGTCGGCGGCGAAGAGGGATGGGCGGCCGATCAATTCCTGACCATACGCGCGCCTTGCTCACTGGAGTAGCCGGGTGTGTCGATGATGATGAGCCTGAATGGGGGTACGAAATTGATGAGCCACGATCGTTGTTCCGGGCAGGCATAGTGTCATGATCATCGGCATTGACGCCAGCCGCGCCACCACCGGACAACGCACCGGGACGGAGGCCTACGCCTTCCATCTCATTCGAACCCTCCTCCCCATGGCGGCCGAGCGCGGTCACCGGTTACGGCTCTACTTCAACCAGTCGCCCGCGAATGATTTGTTCGAAGATTGGCGTGATTCCGAGCGTGTCGTCATATCCCAACGCCGGTTGTGGACCCATTGGGCACTCGGCCGTGAACTGCGCCACCGCCCACCCGACGTCTTCTTCACTCCGGCACACGTGATCCCGCTTGGCTATCGGGGCGCGGCCGTGGCAACGATCCATGATTTAGGTTATGAACAGTTCCCCGAAGCCCATCCCCGTCGTCAGCTGGCCTATTTACGCTGGAGCACGCGCCACAATGCCCGACTCGGCCGCCGCATTATTGCCGATTCGGGGACAACGCGCGACGACCTTGTTCGCCTCTATGACATTATCCCGGAGAAGATCGATGTCGTCTATCCGGGCGCCGATCCCGATCTGCGGCGGGAAGAAGACCCTGACCGCATCAGCGCCGCCTGCGCCAGATATGGCATCCGCTCGCCCTACCTGCTCTATCTCGGCACGCTTCAGCCTCGCAAGAATCTTGTCCGGCTGGTTGAGGCCTTTGCTGCCAGTGGGTTACATGCCGAGGGATATACCCTCGTGCTGGCCGGTAAGGTCGGCTGGCTTTCCCAGCCTCTCCTCGACACGATCAGCCGCTTTCCCTCTGTCGTTGGCGGCCATATCTGGGTCATCGGCTATGTGGACGAGGCCGACAAGGCCGCGCTTCTTTCCGGAGCGACAGCGCTGGCCTTCCCGTCGCTCTATGAGGGCTTCGGCTTCCCGGTGCTGGAGGCACAAGCCTGTGGCACGCCGGTTATCTGCGCCAACACCAGCTCGCTGCCGGAGGTAGCGGGAGAAGGGGCATTGCTGGTCGATCCGCTGGATACGGCGGCGTTGGCGGAGGCGATGCGGCAGGTGATTGGTGATTCAAATCTTCAACACAACCTAATCGCGGCCGGTTATACCAATCTTGCCCGTTTCTCGTGGCCGGTCGCGGCCGCTCATGTTCTCAATATTCTGGAACAGGCCGCTGCGCCTTAAGGGAGCCTTATGATGCAACACGAAATAACCCAACCCGGTCCTTTGCTCGATAAGAACGGCCGCCTGGTCAACGTAGGATGGTCGCGACAACCACTGCTGGATTGCAACCTTGAACAGGCGCGCTTCTATCCACTGGGCCTGTTCCAGCGCTTCCGCAAGAAGCGGTGGGATTACTACGCCGTTTTCACCCCGCGCCGCTTCTTCTCGGCCACCATCGCCGATCTGGGCTACGCGGCCAACATTTTCGTCTATACGCTCGACTTCGCCACAGGCGACCTGCACGAGGAAGGGCTGGTCGTCCCCCTGGGGCGAGGCGTTCAACTGGAGCGCAACAGCCCGGAGGGCGAGGCCGTCTATGCCGGAGGCAAGGCGTTGCTGCGCTTTCAGGCCGGGCAGGGCGAACGGCGCATTAGCGTTGATTGGCCGTCCTTTCATGGCGGCCGCGGCATTCAGGCCGATATCAGCCTGGCCGTCCCGCCGGGGCAGGAGTCGATGACCATCGTCATCCCCATCGGCGACCGGCGCTTCTACTACAATACCAAGATCAACTGCCTTCCCGCTACCGGCCGGATTCGATATGGCGACGATTTGGAAGAACTCCAACCGGAGACCAGCCTCGGCCAGCTCGACTGGGGACGGGGCGTGTGGGAGTACAGCAGCTACTGGAACTGGGCCAGCGCGTCGGGCTTTTTGCCGGACGGCCGGACCATCGGCCTCAACCTCGGCCGCGGCTTCGGTGATTTAAGTCGGGCCACGGAAAACGCGATCATCCTCGATGGTCGCGTTCACAAGCTGGGCGATGTGGCCTTCGGCTATACAGGCGATGACTATATGCGGTCGTGGCGCTTCACCGACGATGCGGGGCGGCTCGACCTGACCTTCACGCCCTTCAAGGATCGCATAGCGCGGACGAACCTGGGCATCATCTTCAGCGAGGTCCACCAGATGTTCGGCCGCTACAACGGCCGGGCGGTGCTGGATGGAGGCACGGCACTGGAAATTCGCGATCTGATCGGCTTCGCCGAGGAACATCGGGCGCGGTGGTGATCGCTAAGGATCGCGCCGGAAAATTGCCCGAACCCCTTCGGCGATCTCATTCATCCGCTCTTCGGCCACTCGTTCTTCCTCGGGCACTCCCAAATAGCCGAAAATCTTCGTGCTACGTCGTTCTTCCGGCTGGTCGGCCATGCGCGGCACAACGTGGAAATGGACGTGGCCGTGCCCCTCGGCCTCGGCAAATTGCATCACATAGGTCTTGACGCAGCCGGTGGCCTCGCGAAGCGCGACCGACACACGGCGCAGCAGCACGCCCAGTTCGGCCGCTTCTTCGTCGGTCAGTTCATCAATGGCCGCCACGTGTCGTCGTGCCACCAGTACCAGCCAGCCGGGCAGCGAGGTGTTGAAGGCGTGGACAACGTCCCAGAAGGGGGTGCGGTGGATGCTGTCCCACGGTGGGGCGTCGCCGGCATCGCGCGCGGCGATCAGCCGGCAGGTCAGGCAGGGTGTATTAGTCTTCATGGGGCGGATTGGAAATATCCAATTGGCGATCCGGCCGATCAGGATTCGGTTTCGGCCGATTCGTCACTCCGGGCGGGGTCGCCCGTCAGGAACGTCGGAGGGTAGCCTCGATAAAACGCTACTCGAAACACATACCAGGTGATGATGCTGACGACCACCATCTCCCCACCGTCTTCGATGAGCGTCAGGATTCTGTTCACGGTGCGGCCGAGATTAGGCTCCAGGATCGCATGAGCCAAGTCAAAAACGACGACGAAGAACGCAAAGACGACGACGAGCAGCAGCAAATCCTTTGAGATACGCCTGAACGTGGACGACCCGCGATGATAAGTCCAGATCAAAAGGGCCAGCAGCGGGATACCGAACAAGGCAAAGGCGATCAGTTCGCCGGCATCCTTGGCCAACAACCCAAACGGCGGCTGAAATGTGATGAGCTCGCCCAGGAATCGCCCCGTTCGTTCATGAAATTGCAGGGAATCATCGGCCAAAAAATAGAGGAATACCAGTATCCAGGATATATACCCTTTGCCCCGGGTGATAACGGCCAGATGAATGAGCAGGAGGACGATCCACAGGAGTTTAATATATTGATAAAATTCAGGATGGCTCCCTTCAATATCCAGCCGGAACGGAGTCATATCGGTGAAGCGATAAATCCTGCTCAGGACATAAAGAATAATGAAAAGAAAATCTCCGCTGATCAGCAACGCCAGCAAGAGAGAGAGCCGATCTTCGAACAGGCCCCGTAACCGTTGGGAAATTGGCTGACGATCACTCATGAGTTGATTGGCCCCCCACACATGATAGCAGAATCATCGGCACTGCTACTCCCCCAATAACCCCTTCATGCGGCCGTACATAAACTGTGTGGCTCGTTTGGGGCTGAGGCGATAGAGCAGGTTCATTATCTTGGCATCGCGGCCGACATAGACCTGAAACCGATCGCGCTCCATCCCGTCGATGATGAACGCGGCCGCGTCTTCGGCCGAAGTCATGGGGAACTTCTGCGCCGAGTCATCAACCGTCGACAGATCCATAGCCACGCCGGAATTCTGAGTGATGTTGGTGGCGATGGCGCCAGGGAAGACGACGGTCACCCGAACATTGGTATCCAGCAGCTCGGCATATAACCCCTCAGTCATTAGCTTAACACCCGCCTTGGACGCTCCATAAAGCGATTGCCCCGGTACGGGAAAAAAGCCGCCCATGCTGGAGACATTGACGATATGGGCGATGGGTCGCGTCAGCAAGCCGGGCAGGAAGGCCTTGGTCATGTAGACGACACCGTAGAGGTTCACGTTAAGCACGCGCTCGATGGCGTCATATTGCAGGTCGTTCAGGCGCACAAAGGGCTGGATGATCCCGGCGTTGTTGATGATGCCGTCCACCGCGCCATGGGCGGCGATGACCTCGCCCGGCAAGGCCTCAACCGCCTGCCGGTCGCTCACGTTCACAACATGGGAGCTAATCTTGCTTCCATGTTGCCCGGCAAGGGTGATGGTTTCCATCAGGGTCGATTCGTTGAGGTCTACAGCGGCGACCCGAGCTCCTTTATCGAGGAGGGCGAGCGCCAGCGCGCGCCCCATTCCGCTGCCCGCGCCGGTTACGACGATGACTTTGTCTGTTATTTTCATTGTTTCCCTCGTCGGTAGAATCGTTCGGATAACTCAGGCGGGTATCTTATCGCAGGATGTTCCGGAGGGCGAAAACAGAGACTCTATGCGTCCGGCTGCACAACCGTGTGTGCCGAGTGGAGATCATGCGCGATTGAGCAGTTCGGCGAACGCGGGCGGTGGGAGAATAACCAGATTGCCCAATTTGTCCAAAATCAGGAGATCTTCGTCACCCGTCACCAGACAGTCGGCCGCGTTGACGAAAGCATAGGCTAGCAAATAATCATCTTTTCGGTCGCGAGTGACGGCCGGAATCGGGTCTTCGATCTCCGGAAGCAATTCGCCTACAGTCAGCAGCAGGTCACGCAATCGGGCTAACTGATCAGGATTGGTTACATGGGATAGCTATGCTATAGTTTCTCTATGATCGCTCCTGCAATTTTGCCCGACTGCCTGCCCGAAGCCATCAGGCGCATCGTCGCCGGATTCCAGCCTTTGCAGATCATCCTCTTCGGCTCCTGGGCACGCGGTGATGCCCGGCCGGATAGTGACCTGGACTTGTTAGTTGCCCTGCCTACCATCGACGATAAACGTCGGACAACGATTGATATCCTGGAAGCACTCAACGAATTACCCATCAGTAAGGACGTGGTCGTTACGACGCCGGAGGAGATAGCCGAGCGCGGACACGTGATCGGCTACGTCTTACGCCCGGCCCTAGCAGAGGGGGTGGTTGTCTATGAGCGTGAATGAGACCCGGTGGAACCAGTCACCAGTGAGCTAGATGAGGAACCTTGTCTTGAAAGCTGTTGCCCTTGATATACGCCTGCCGGTCGACTGACTCCTCGCCCAGACGGAAGAGGGCGTGGTCGGTGCCGCTGCTGGGGATGGGGGAGAGGGGGAGGTGGGTGAGAGGAACGTCGATTTCCAACTCGTCGGCATGCATTTTCGCAACGGTCATGAAGCTGTCCGCGCATCTAGTGTTGCCTTGGCACTTTCAAAGAACCCATTGTCTTCGCCGTAATTCAACAAAATCCAATCGACGAAAGCTTGGCTATATCGGGGAGTTGCGTAATTCTGCTTGTAACAGAAAGTAGGATTTGTCTCGATGTCATAAACTCGACGGATGCATAGTATGTGGTGCGAGTTGATGATCTTGCTGCCATTTAGCCTAGAGTTTACCTCGCGCACTACTTCCTTCTGTCTGAAAGGATGGGTAACATCGATGGGAACAGCATAGTAAGCAGGTGCGCTGGGATCATCTATGAGTCGTAATGTTTGCTCACTTGCGGAAAACATGTGTGGCGCGTTCGGCCCGACTACTTCGATCCTTGACCCCGTTGGTGACTCTACGACCTTAGCAATACCATCAAGCCACCTAGTTGAACTTGGTGGGCCATAAATGATCTACTGTCTACTCGGCATCAGGGGTAGGTGTGGGCTCGCAAACTAGTTTGTCTCCGTCTCTATCCAACTCGTGAATATCTCCGGAGATCGAAAGGCAATAGTCAAAGCAGGCTTGGGCTTTAGCCGATGATTCAAAATCACGACAATTATAGGTATTTTCGATGCATACACATGGGCCTTCTTCTAGCAGAATTTCCTCTTCCCTTTGGTCTGATTGTCGTTCACTAGTACGCGTACTGATGGAGGTGATCGTTGGTCGGGGGGGGTGTTGCTGAGTTTGGTGATGCCTCTTCAACAGACGAAGTCGGAACCACTTGGTTACCAAGGTTATGGTCGTTTCGCACGGCACGAAAGGCAAGTAGGGCACTAAGTAAAAGGACGAGGACGACACCAATGCCAATTCCGACCCCGGCTCTCGACAACCTACTACCCGCGAGCGGCGAAGCCTCAACGCCAGGAACTGGGCTCGATTCCGTCGTAGACAGAGGCAGCGAAACATCCTCGGTCTTGGCCGGCAACACAGCCTTTCCATCGCGCTGCACCCGATAACAAGAATAACAGAGCCGATGGTACGGCTGTTCAGCAATAAAGACAGCTCCACATGATTCGCAAGTTCTGGTCGATGTAGTTCTGGCAAGTGAAGAAATAGAGTCTGTATGGTCAAATCGCGCCTGCTTTGCCGCCGAAAATGCAGACAATACTCGCTGCGCATGAGACAGTTGGTTCAGTATAGTTCGGGTGTCATCTCCCACTTGTTGTCTCAGGTCTTCAAGATTCAGCAGGCCGAGTTCTTGGTTGGCCAATTCGATCCATTTCACATCGCTAGCGTTCCATGCACCCTTCTGATGATCGTAAGTTATGAAACGTAGACTTGCTTCCTCTCCAGGCTCTCCTGCAATAAGCAAGAGGCTATAGCCGGTCTGCTTGACGAACTGCGTGATTTTCTGGCGGTCAGAATCATCTAACTGAGCGTTTGGTTTGATCTCGATCCATATGTTTTGACGATGCTTCCCTTCGTCTGCAAAACGAATTCCATTAGGAAGGGAGAAGTCCGGCAAATAACGAATTTCTCCCAGCTGGAACCCTTCCGGTTCATAGAGATAAGGCAGGCTCATCTCATCGAAGAAGACTGCCCATCGAGCCTCTAGCCGGCTTCGAAAACGGCGATCATTGTAAATTGTGTCGATTGCTCTTATGTCCATTTGCTGTCCCCCACAACGATAATCGGTAATAGTTTCTACGATACTTACGTACCCGAAAATGGGGATGGGTCTCTAGACCCGCCCCCATTTCATATTGTCCGGGCCTTACGCGTACTCCTCAATCGGAATACACACGCAGAACAAATTCCGGTCGCCATACACATTATCGATCCGGCTGGAGTACGGCCAAACCTTGCGGTCGCGAATCCAATTGGCCGGGTAGGCGGCCTGCTCGCGGCTGTAGGGGCGATCCCAGTCGGCGGCCAGCACCACCTCGGCCGTGTGGGGCGCGTGTTTCAGCGGGTTGTTCTCCGGGTCCATTTCGCCGTCCTCGATGGCCTGAATCTCCTTGCGGATGATGACCATGGCGTCGATGAAGCGATCCAGTTCCGCCTTCGACTCGCTTTCCGTCGGCTCGATCATCAGCGTGCCCGGCACCGGGAACGACATCGTCGGCGCGTGGAACCCAAAGTCCATCAGCCGCTTGGTGATATCCTCGGCCGTCACGCCCGATGTATCTTTCAAGGGCCGCGGATCAACGATACATTCATGAGCGATGCGGCCGTTCAGCCCCCGGTAGAGCACCGGGTAGTGCGGCTCCAGCTTCTCGGCGATGTAGTTGGCATTCAGGATGGCGACCTCCGTCGACACGCGCAACCCCCATTCGCCCAGCATGGCGATGTAGGCGTAGGGGATCGGCAGGATCGAGGCGCTGCCCCAGGGAGCGGCCGAGACCGACCCCAGCGACTGGCTGCCGCCGACACCCGGCACAACCGGGCTGCCGGGCAGGAAGGGAACCAGATGCTCGGCGACACAGATCGGCCCCATGCCCGGGCCACCGCCGCCGTGAGGGATGGCGAATGTCTTGTGCAGGTTTAGGTGAATCACGTCCGGCCCGAAATCACCCGGCCGGCAGATGGCCACCAGCGCGTTCATGTTCGCCCCATCCATGTAGACTTGCCCGCCGTTGTCGTGGATGATCTTGCAGATCTCCCCGATGGATTCCTCATAGACGCCGTGAGTTGAGGGGTAGGTGATCATCAATGCGGCCAGCCGGTCGCGATGCTGCTCCGCCTTGGCCCGCAGGTCATCGACGTTGACATTGCCGTTCTCGTCGCTGGCCACGACGACGACCTCCATCCCGGCCATAGCCGCGCTGGCGGGATTGGTGCCGTGGGCGCTGGCGGGAATGAGGCACACGTCGCGGTCGCCAGCCCCTTGTGTGGCCTGATAGGCGCGAATGGTCATCATGCCCGTGTATTCGCCCTGCGCCCCGGAGTTGGGCTGCAGCGAGCAGCCGGCAAAACCGGTGATCTCTTCCAGCCACGATTCCAGGTTATGGAACAACTCCTGATAGCCCTGAGCCTGGTCACGCGGCACAAATGGATGCAGCGCGGCGAAACCGGGCAGGGTGATGGACAGCATCTCGGCCGCGGCGTTGAGTTTCATCGTGCACGATCCGAGCGGGATCATCGAGTGCACCAGTGAGATGTCGCGATTCTCCAGCCGCTTGATGTAGCGCATCATCTCCGTCTCCGACAGGTAGCTGTTAAAGACGGGGTGGGTCATGAAGTCGCTTTGACGAGTGTGGGGTTGGTCGTATTCCAGCTCTACACCGTCGGCCAGTTGACCGATGTTGATCTCATCATCCTGCGCGCCAAAGACGGCAAACAGCGCTTCCAGGTCGCCCATCGTCACCGTTTCATCGAGTGACAAGCCGACCGAACCATCATCGTAATAGCGCAGGTTGATCTCATGGGTCAGGGCCGCGCCACGCAGTTCGATATCCTGCCGGCGACCGCCGCTAATCCGGAGCGTGTCGAAGGTCGGCTCGGCATTGACCGTATAACCCAGTTGCTTCAGTCCGGCAGCCATCACCAGGGTCAACAGTCGAACGCGAGTGGCGATGCGCTTCAAGCCTACGGGGCCGTGATAGACGGAGTACATCGAAGCCATGACCGCCAGCAGCACCTGCGCGGTGCATATGTTGCTGGTGGCCTTTTCGCGCCGGATATGCTGCTCGCGAGTAGTCAGCGTCAGTCGATAGCCCGGTTTACCGGTGGCGTCGATGGAGACGCCGGCGAGGCGACCGGGCATAATGCGCTTGTACTCATCCCTGGTGGCAAAGAAGGCGGCATGCGGCCCGCCATAGCCCATGGGCACGCCAAAACGCTGGCTATTGCCCAGAGCCACGTCGGCGCCCCATTCACCTGGCGGCGTCAGCAACACCAGCGCCAGCAGATCCGTGGCGGCCACGACGAGCGCGCCGTTGGCGTGGGCTTTCTCGGCGAAAGCGCGGTAGTCATGAATATCGCCGTCGGTCGCCGGGTATTGCACCAGCACACCAAAGGTCGGCTCGGCGAAGTCGTAGGTGGCATGGTCGCCGACAACAACCTTGAAGCCAAACGGTACGGCGCGAGTCTGTACGACGGCCAGTGTCTGCGGGTGTACCTTATCGGACACAAAGAAGACGTTGGCCCTGGAATTGCGCGGCAGGGCGCGGTGGCAGAGGGTCATCGCCTCGGCCGCGGCCGTGGCTTCGTCCAGCAGCGACGCATTGGCGATCTCCAGGCCGGTCAGATCGCAGATCATCGTCTGAAAGTTGATCAATGCCTCAAGGCGACCTTGCGAAATCTCAGGTTGATAGGGGGTATAAGCAGTGTACCAACCCGGATTCTCCAGCACGTTGCGCTGGACGACAGGCGGGGTGATCGTACCGTAATAGCCCATGCCGATGAACGAGCGATAAACCTTGTTCTTGCCGGCCAGGTGGCGCAATTCGTCCAGGATGGCCGATTCGGTGCGCGGCGGGTCCATGGCCAGGGTGCCGTCCATGCGGATGTTGCTCGGGATCGCCTGGTCTACCAGTTCATCGAGTGAATCAAGGCCCAGCGTGTTCAGCATCTCGACGACGTCGTGACTGCGCGGGCCGATATGGCGCTTGACAAAGCGATCAGCCGGCAGCAGCAGATCGCGATTGGATGGAGTGCGGCCGTCGTTGTCGCCGGGCGCCTCGATCAGATCTTTCCAGTTGGCGTGAGAAGAGGTGGATGACATGTGAAAAAGCCTCCAGAGAAGTGGCGAATTGGGAATGGCGATCGAAAGGAGCGTTGGATGGGGTCGAATTCCACCGCCATTCACGGAATCGACATTAGTGCTCGCGCGTCGCGCAATAGGCTTCGTAGGCGGCGGCATCCATCAGCGCGTCGACTTGCGACGGATCGCTCATGCGGACGCGAATCAGCCACGCTCCGAACGGATCACCATTGATGGATTCAGGCGAGTCGACAACCGCGTCGTTGGCGGCGACCACTTCTCCGCTGACCGGAATCAGCACATCGGACGCGGCCTTCACTGACTCGATCACGCCAAACGGGCTGCCGGCCTTGATCGTGTCACCGACGCCGGGCAGTTCGACGTAGACGATATCGGACAGGGCATCCTGGGCGTAATCACTGATACCGATGACGGCTTCGTCGCCTTCGACGCGAACCCACTCATCCGTTTTGGCGTAGCGCAGGCCGGACTCAACTTTCAGACTCATGAGAAATCTCCTTGGGGTTGATATTCCAATTTTGAACGATGATAACAATCGAGGACGCCGATTGAATACGCCCCAACAATGAGCCGTTTTCGCCGGCGTCCTCTGTCATTAACCTGAGAGATTCACGGAACCATGAATCGATGTCCGGTCCGCTTGCCCCTTCGGTGGCGGCTGCGTTATTTATGCGAACGACCACGTTCGCAGAGGCCGGAAGCCGGCCACACAAACCGACGCTTTCCAGAAGAAACCCGACCGCACGGTCCCTTTTGCCTGAGAGATTCAAAGGCGAGCCTTCCCGCCTGTTTGCCCCTTCGGCGACCCCCTGTGGGGATGCTCTCCCGCGCGGCCGATGCATCCTGTCATGTTTGCATCTACTGATTACCATATTGTAATCGGTGGGGGGGATGCGTCAAGCATCGGCGAGAACTGATTGCGAAGCCTGCTTTAACTTGGTACGCTTTCCCTTTGGCGCGACCGGCAGATGCGCCCATACCCGGAGTTAATAATAATGCGACAACTGTTGGAAGACGCTGCGCAACGAGCCATCGTTTATCTGGAAAATCTGGCGGAGCGCTCAGTGGTTCCCTCCCCCGAAGCCATCCAAAACCTGAAATCGCTCGACGAACCTTTGCCTGAAGGATCGATGCCGGCCGAAGCCGTTCTGCGCCAACTCGACGAAGTTTGTTCTCCGGCCACCATGGCCATGGCTGGTCCGCGTTTCTTTGGTTTTGTCACCGGCGGTGCGTTACCGGCAACGTTAGCCGCTAACTGGCTGGCTGGAGCCTGGGATCAGAACTCACCGCTCTATAACGTTACCCCAGCCACCGCCCATCTGGAAAAAGTGTCCCTCGGCTGGCTATTGGAATTGTTTAATTTGCCGGTGGCATGCGGAGGCAGTTTCGTCACCGGGGCGTCCGTCGCCAATTTCACCGCCCTGGCCGCTGCCCGTCATGCTGTGCTGCGCCAAGCGGGCTGGAACGTTGAAGCTGACGGATTATTCGGCGCGCCACCAATTACCGTCGTTGTCGGCGAAGAAGCCCATCCAACCCTGTTCAAATCACTCGGTCTGCTGGGGTTGGGCCGCAGCCGGGTTACGCGCGTGCCTGTCGATGGTCAGGGGCAGATGAGGGCAGACAAGCTGCCGGAGATTGCCGGCCCGACTATCGTCTGCGCCCAGACTGGCAACGTCAATACCGGCGCGTTCGATCCGTTAGTCGATATCTGCGCTCATGCCCATGCCGCCGGAGCCTGGGTCCATGTCGACGGCGCTTTCGGTATGTGGGCGGCGGCCGTGCCGGAGATGGCCCATCTAACGGCCGGGCTGGCTGATGCCGATTCGTGGGCCACCGATTTTCACAAATGGCTCAACGTACCCTATGATAGCGGCCTGGCTATCTCGCGGGATGTCGATGCTTTGCGAGCAGCGATGGCGATCACGGCCGAGTACCTGCCCACGGACAGCCCTGTTCGCAATCCTTCCGACTTTACACCGGAGTTTTCGCGGCGCGGACGTGGCGTCGAGGTGTGGGCCGCATTACGCTCTATAGGCGCGGAGGGTGTGCGGGATATGATCCGGCAGGCCTGTCGCCACGCGCAACGCTTTGCCGATGGGCTGGACGCGGCCGGCTACGAAGTTCTGAACGAAGTCGTACTCAATCAGGTGCTGGTCGCCTTTGGCGATGCCGGAGAGACCGCCCGCACTATCGCCGCCATCCAGGCCGACGGTACGTGCTGGGCCGGGCCGACGGTCTGGCAAGGGCGTGTGGCCATGCGCATCAGCGTGTCCTCATGGGCGACAAAGGAGGAAGACGTGGAACGAAGCCTGGCGGCGATGGTTAGGATTGCGCGACAGATCTGCCGGTAATTCGGGGCTTGCGCTACAATCCTGGTCGATGATCAATAGTCCGATTATCGCCACAACCGGCATCCTGCGGCCGACTCAGGTCGAGATCGATCTCAACCGTCTGACCGCCAACTACCATGCCATCCAGGCCCACGTCGCCCCCGCGGCCGTCATGCCCATCCTGAAGGCCAACGCCTATGGCCACGGACTGGTCGAGGTGGCCCGTCACATGCAGTCACTGGGCGCGCCCTATCTGGGGGTTGCCTTCCTGGAGGAAGGCATTCTCCTGCGCGAGGCGGGCGTGACGACGCCGATCCTGGTGCTGGGCGGCATCATCGGCAATCAGGTGCCGTCATTCCTGGCGTATGACCTGACGCTGACCGCCTCATCCATTGAAAAGCTGGGCCAGATCGAGGAAGCAGCGCGAATGATGGGCGTACGGGCCAAAGTCCACCTGAAAATCGATACCGGCATGGAACGTATCGGCGTGCATTACTACAACGCCGCGAGTTTGCTGGAGGCTTCTCTGAAAGGTGAACATTTCGAGGTCGAGGGTATCTTCTCCCACTTCGCCCAATCCGACGCGGCCGATCAGACGTACACCCGGCTACAGCTTGAGCGTTTCAACGGCGTACTCGACTTCTACGAGAGTCGCGGCTTGCTCCGGCCGCCATTGCGCCATATCGCCAACTCGGCGGCCATCGCCGGGTTTCCGGCCAGCCATATGGACATGGTGCGGGCCGGGCTGCTGCTCTATGGCGTCTATCCCACACCGGAGACGTCCCGCGCCGCCCTCGTCCGCCCGTCCCTGAGCTGGAAGTCGCGCGTGGTCTACTTCAAGGTCGTCAAGCCGGAACACCCGGTCAGCTACGGATCCACCTGGCAGGCCGACCATCTGATCCGCGTTGTCACCGTTCCCGTCGGCTACGGCGACGGCTATTTTCGCAGCATGAGTGGCCAAGCGGAGGTGATCATTCGAGGCAAACGCTACCCGGTCATCGGCCGCGTATGCATGGATCAGATCATGATCAACATCGAGTGGGAGACAGCCTATAACGGCGACGAGGTCATTCTCATTGGCGAAGCAAACGACGGCACGACCATCAGCGTCGAAGAGTTGGCCGGCTGGGCGGGGACGATCCCCTGGGAGATCCTGACCAACATCAACACCCGCGTCCCGCGGATTTATACCTGATCCCCACCGCCTCTTGTCGCTCACCCATATGGCGTCCCGTCACAATTGCGAGTAAACTACCGTCAACTCAAACCTGCCAGAGGTACAATATTATATGGATGCAACCCTTACATTACAGGACAACATGTATTTCACCGCCGTTCCCACGAGCGGCTTCACGATTGATGTCGAGTCAAGCCCGGCCGAGGGCGAGCCGAGGCGCGGGGCCAGCCCCATGGAACTGCTCCTGATCAGTCTGGCCGGTTGCTCGGCGATGGACGTCGTCTCCATCCTGCGCAAAAAACGCCAGAATATGACCGGCTTCCAGATTCGCATCCACGGCGACCGCGCCGAAACCCATCCCAAAGTATTCACCGATTTCGAGCTGGAATACATCGTGCATGGCACCGATATCGATCCGGCGGCCGTTGAACGCGCGATTCAGTTATCCGTGGAAAACTACTGCTCCGTCCATGCAATGCTGGAGAAAGCTGCAGGGATTAAGACAAAATTCACCATCATCGCCGACTGATTGGAACCGTAGAAACCAGGTTAATACCGCCTCCGTTGGGAGCCGGGAGCCACTACCGGAGATTTTCGATGAATCTGAATAACCTGCTCAGAGAGAAAGAGGCCTCGATTGTGGATGAGGCCACGCGCTCGCTGGAGCGTTCAGTTCTGCCGCATTATCAGCAAGCGGGGCTTGAGGTCGGCCGCAAGCGCCTCATGGAGCTGTATCGGTTGGTGCGAGCCGGTATTGCCGATCGTGATCTGGCCCCCGTGGTGGATTACATGGCTCAGGTGGCGGATGAACGTTACCATGCCGGCTACGCCATCCGTGAAGTCCAGATCGCCATCAACGTGCTGGAAGAAGCCATGTGGGATTACATCGTCCAGGATACTCCGCCAAATGAATTGGCCGAGGCCCTGGGGCTGGTCAGCACCGCCCTTGGCGCGGCCAAGGATTCGTTAGCTCGCACCTACGTCTCGCTGGCCAGCCAGATAAAGGCCCCTTCACTGGACCTTTCGGCCTTGTTCGAGGGCTATACCGGCGGTTAGCGGCCGCACACCGTCGTTATAGCGCCATCATCTGCCCGGCAATCGCTGCCAGAAGCAGCAACAGGACGGCGATGACCCCGTAGGCCACCGGAGAACGAACCCCGGTCGTCCGCGAGAGGTACAGCAATCGGGGCGGCAAAAACAGCAGGGCCAGAACCAAAAATGCAAGGAACGGCCACCAGCCGGCCATGATCTGCTGCATAATCACTTGGGCCTGGATGGTGAAAACGACCAACATCATCGCCGTAGCCGATAGCCCGATCAGACACGCCACCCAGTAGCGACGGCTCATCGTGATCGTCGGCTCAACCTTGAAGCCGAAGACGAGTACGTAAATCAGCGAGAAAGCCAGCCAGGCCCCCGGCCCAAAGACGAAGTACGAAGCCGCCCCCCCTTCCCCCATCTCGGTCACGTCCACCTGGGCGGAGGAGTGGAAGAAGCCCAGTTGCCAGGCCAGCGACAGGCTGATCACAAAGGCGAAAGCCAGGGCCAGGGCGATGCGTGTTCCTCGGGTCAACCATTCGGCCGAACCCTGCGGCGTCGCCACCAGTCGACGAAACAGAAACACACCGACAATAAACAGCAGAAATACGCCCCCCACGATCAGGGCGTTCCAGCCGCTGGGCGCGCCAAAATCACCCACAAGTCGAGGCGAGGCAAGTTGGATAGCGATGTACGTGGCGACATCGGCCAGCACGGCGAGTAAACCGAAATAGAGCGATTTTCGTTGAATCATACAGGCACTTATTATACCAGAGTGCCGGAAGTCCGGTATGATGACTGGCTGCATTGGGACCCCCTTTCATCCGGTGGTTGACAGCCCATATACAGCCCCTATAATTCTTTCCAGAGTCTAAGTAGTAAAGCGTTCGGGATTATTTTTTCTGCGTTCGCATCGGCTGATATTCGAGGATCGGCCGCTAAGCAGGTGGGGCTACCGGCAAATCGTGCCTGAATAATCGCGATTTGTCCACGATAGTGTAATGGTATAAAGCGATGGGAGAGGATAAAGGGACAGACAGCCGCGCTGACCAAACGACGGATGATTCGTATTGGGCAGCGTTATTCGCGACGGAGCAATCGTTTGGAAACGGGACGGAACCGGACTCGGTTGAAGTCGCAGTTCAGGCGGAGCCGGACTCTGTCGTCGATGCCCTGCCCCTGGAAGCTCCCGGCAACACCTCCCTCCCCCTCGATCCCTTGCCCGATTCGGCCGATCCATGGGCTATGGCGCGCGGCTATATGGAGGAGGACCGCGTGCTACAACTGCGCGTGATCGGTCACAACAAGGGGGGATTGCTCGTCAACTGGAACGGTCTCCCGGGCTTCGTGCCCGCCTCGCAGCTGGTCGACTTTCCCCAGTTTCATCTGCCCCGCGAACGCATGGTGTCATTGGCCGAATGGCACGACCGAAATCTTCAGCTCAAGATCATCGAAGTTGACAAGCCTCAAAACCGGCTCATCCTCTCCGAACGGGCGACATTGGTAGCCGCCGAACACAAGGAAAGCTTGCTAGGCTCCATGCGGCCGGGCGAACAACGGCGCGGCCTGGTGACCAATCTGACCGATTTCGGCGCGTTCATCGATCTGGGTGGCGCGGAGGGATTGGTCCATAAATCCGAAATATCCTGGAGCAGGGTACAGCATCCCGGGGACGTCTTGCAGCCGGGGCAATCCATTGAGGTGCTCATCCTGGGCGTCGATCCAACCGTGGCCCGCATCGCTCTCAGCATCAAACAACTTCACGCCGATCCCTGGCTGACGGCCGAGGAACGATACAAGCCCGGCCAGCAGGTGCGGGGAATCGTCGGCAATATCACCCATTTTGGCGCGTTTGTTGTTCTTGAACCGGAACTTGAAGGCCTCGTCCACTATTCTGAATTGGCCGAAGGCACGTTTATGCACCCGCGTGATGTCGTTCGTACGGGAGAGGAAGTTATGGCTCGCGTACTAAGCGTCGAGGCCCCGCGCAAGCGGATCGCCCTCTCGCTGCGCGGCCTCAACACAGGGCCTTAGCCGAGGACTAAACCCAACTATGGCGCGTTCGGATCCGCCTTCCGATTCGCCCCCCAAAAAACGGGCCGCCAAGCCAAAAGAGTCCACCCCCATCTCCTGGGATGAGCGGATGGTCGATGAGATGATCGCCAGGCGACGAGAGATTGCCGGGGTTCTCCTTATCCTTCTGTCGCTCATCACTCTATTTACCCTGGCCGGGCTGACTCAGGCCGGATGGCTGGCGTGGTTTGCCCGCCTGCTGCGGCAGATATTCGGCTGGGGAGCGTTCATCCTATGCATCGCCGCAGCTGCCGTTGGCGCACATTTGCTCATTGGTCATTTGATGCGCACTTACCCCATCCGGTCTTCCCAATTGTTTGGTCTGGGCATCCTCATCGTCATTTTCATGGGTCTGGGTCATCTGGCCGGGGGTTTCACCCTGCGTGATGCCTTCGCCGGGCGCGGTGGGGGGTTAGTCGGCTGGGCGATTTCCGAGCCGTTGTTCGATTTTCTGGGGCCGCTGATTGCGGCACTGGTCTATCTGGCACTGCTGGCCTGGGCTTTCATGCTAATCTTCGAACGGACCTGGGACGATGTACACCGCGCGCTGGTGGCCGGGTCGGCGATCCTGGCTTCATGGGCAGACCGGGTTGATCCCGATCGGATCGATGTCATCGGCCATTCTGACGTTGGGCGATCCGGCCTGGACTTGCCTCCGGCGGATCAAACGGCCACGCCCGAATCCAGGATTCTCCAAACCATCATCGACGATCCGGAGGAGTACGACGCTCCTCGTCGCGATTCACGACTGCCCCCCATTGACCTGCTGGAACAGGGCGAGTCACTGACCCAGGCGCGCGACGAAATCGTCTGGAAGAGCAAACGCATCGAGGATACTTTGTTCGATTTCGGCTTGCCCGCCAAGGTGGTCGAGGTTCGTCGAGGTCCAGCCGTCACCCAATTCGGCGTGGAGCCGGGCTTTGTCGAGCGCCCCGGCCCTGACGGCGAGATGAAGCAGCAAAAAGTGCGGGTCAGCCAGATCGCCGGGTTGCAACGTGACCTGACATTGGCCCTGGCTGTGCCGCGCTTGCGCATCGAGGCCCCCGTGCCCGGTCGCAGTGTCGTCGGCATCGAGGTGCCCAACGGTCGTACCAGCGTCGTCCGATTACGAGGTATTTTGGAGTCGCCGGCTTTCGCCAAGCTTAAATCGTCGCTGGGTGTCGCTCTAGGCCGCGACGTGGCCGGCGAACCCGTCGTGACCGATCTGGCCAAGTTGCCCCATCTGCTTATCGCGGGTACCACCGGCTCGGGGAAATCAGTCTGCATCAACGCATTCATCACCTGCCTGGCATTCAACAATACCCCCGAACAGCTAAAACTGGTTATGGTGGATCCCAAGAAGGTGGAACTGGTGCGTTTCAACGGCTTGCCGCATCTCATCGGAAATGTTGAGGTGGATGCAGACCGGGCCATCGGCGTGCTGCGCTGGCTAACGGCGGAGATGGACCGGCGCTACGAGTTGTTCGAGAGCGTGAGCGCCCGCAATATCGGCGGTTACAATCGCAAATATGCGGCCGTCGCCAAGGCTCACCTGCGCTTGCCCTACATCGCCGTGTTTATCGACGAATTGGCTGATCTGATGCACATGTATCCCGGCGATGTGGAACGCACCCTGTGCCGGCTGGCACAGATGGCTCGCGCCACCGGCATCCATCTCGTCGTGGCCACGCAACGACCGTCGACCGACGTCATCACCGGCCTCATCAAGGCCAATTTCCCGGCCCGCCTGTCATTCGCCGTGGCTTCCGGTACCGATTCGCGCGTCATCCTCGACACAATCGGCGCGGAACATCTTCTGGGCAAGGGCGACATGCTCTATCAAGCGCCCGATGCCGGCGCTCCCGCTCGTATTCAGGGCGTCTACGTCACCGATATGGAGATCGAGCGCACCGTCGCTCATTGGCGAACTGCCGTCCCCGGCTATATCCCCCAACCGCCACCGTGGGAGCCGCTCATCGCGCGTTACGCCCTGCTGGATGAGACCGATAGCCTGCTCGAATCGGCCGTCGAGCTGGCCAAAAAACACGACAATCTGTCCGTCTCCTTCCTCCAGCGGCGTTTGCGACTTGGCTATCCGCGCGCCGCACGCCTGATGGAACATCTCCATGAGATGGGGCTGGTCGAGGATCCCAAGGCAGGCGGCAAGACACGTCGCTCGTATGTCAGCGAGGACGACGAAGATCCCATCGGCGATTATCTGTCAGACTCGTAGAGTAGAGACGTTCCAGCGAAACGTCTCTACGGTTATAATCCCATATGCGCACATTTCTCAACAGTAAAAGCAACTTCACGCGCTTTGCGTGGTTTGTTCTTTTTTTTCTGCTCCTGGTTATTCTTTGGGGCGCGTTTGTCCGGGCTACCGGCTCCGGCGCGGGTTGCGGCAGCCATTGGCCTCTGTGCAACGGGGTGGTTGTTCCGCGCGAAGCCCAGGTCGAAACGCTTATCGAGTTCACCCATCGCGTCACCAGCACCTTCTCCGGCATTCTGGTCCTCATGATGCTCTGGTGGGCTTTCCGGCTCTATCCGAAAGGTCACATCGTTCGGAAGGCGGCCGTCTGGTCAACAATATTCATCATCACTGAAGGGCTGGTCGGGGCCGGGCTGGTGCTGTTCGAGTGGGTGGCCGACAACGAATCGGTGGGACGAGCGGTGTCAATAGCCGTTCATCTGATCAATACATTCTTCCTGTTGGCGGCCGTCACCCTGACCGCCTGGTGGTCCGGTAGCGTCGGAGCCGAAGGTTCCGGCAATTTTTCACTGCGTCTGCGCGGTCAGGGCCGGATTGGATGGATGATCACCGGCGGTCTGGCAATGCTCCTTATTCTGGGGGCCAGCGGCGCGATAACGGCTCTGGGCGATACACTCTTCCCGTCGGGCACATTGCGCGAGGGAATCGGCCAGGACTTCCTGCCAACAGCCCACTTCCTGGTGCGATTGCGAATCTATCATCCGTTCCTGGCCGTGTTTACGGGCATTTACCTGTTCATGACGGCGCCGATCATCGCCAGCGCGCGGCCGAGTATTGGGGCATTAGCCTTTTCAAAGGCCGTCAAGGTTCTTGTTGTCCTTCAGCTAATCGCCGGGGTCGTCAACATTTTGCTGAATGTGCCGATCTGGATGCAACTGGTCCATCTGTTGCTGGCCGACCTGTTGTGGATCGCGGTAGTATTGCTTGGGGCTGCGACCCTGTCCCAACCTGAGATGATCGCTCAGGCGATGGAGCCGTTGCCGCAGGCGGATGACTGAATACCGGCAAAATTGCTGAAATCGCAGCAGCTTTTCTTCTCGTACAGCCCGAATAAAAAAGCCCGCCTCCGACGGTTCGGAGGCGGGCTTTTTGTTATTTTGATTGAGTTGTCTAAATTAAAGTTCCAACTTGTCGCCGGCCTTGTTGCCCAATATCTTGGCCGCGATCTGGCCGTAGAGGTGGCCGGTCACAAACGATATGTAGGGGCCGACCGCCAGACCGATGATGACAGCTGCGATCCATCCCAGGCAGGGGATAAGGGCCAATACGCTTGATACCAGGGAGATGGCCAGACCAGCTACGATCATCACGGCAAAAACAATGAGAATATCAGCCAGGTTATTGCGGATAATCGCCATGATTTCACCGACGCGGAAGAGCGAGCCAAAGTCATCCTTGATGGCGTACTGAATCAAAAGCGCCGGCGTCAGGAACAGGAGGGCGATGATGAAAAGCATCATCAGGCAGAACAGCAGCATCATGCCGCCACTGGCGACCAATCCGGCCGCATCGCCATTTTCAATAACGCTGGCCATTCCCCCCGTCATGGCCGTACCGATGATCAAGAGAAGGATGAACGGCAGGGTATAGATGAGTTGCGCCACGGTGACGTAGAATCCATCCTTGAGAAACTTGCCCCAGTCATCCCATTCCGGCAAACCATCCCAATCCCCGTTCATGACCTGGCGGACGATCTTGATCACATATCCTTGCAGGAACAAAGCGGGGATGATGAGGAAAGCAAAAACCGAGACAAGCACACCGATGAGCAGTTTGCTCACCCATCGCTCGTCTTCCTTTACGTATCGAATAGCCTTATTAATGTCCATAATGAGTCTCCTTTCTGGATGATCTGTCAATCAATACGCTGCCGACCATGATAAGTTGCGCGGCGAAATATATCATAATGCAATTCCTCCGGGTTCGTCAACCATCAGGGCCTCTGCTAGAATGACGGGCGTGGCAAGAATCGTCTTCATGGGCACCCCGGAGTTCGCCGTGCCGTGCCTGCACACCCTCATCGAAACCCAACAGGTCGTCGGCGTCGTCACCCAACCGGATAAACCGGCCGGGCGCGGCAACAAGCTGCGGCCGTCGCCGATCAAGGTCGTCGCCGAGGCCGCCGGCATCCCTGTCTACCAACCTAGGTCGTTGAAGAAGGAGGAAGCGACCGCCCCCTTGCGCGAATGGCAACCGGATATCATCGTGGTGGCCGCGTTCGGTCAAATCCTCCGGCCGCACGTGCTCTACTTGCCGCCACTGGGCAGCCTTAATGTCCATGCTTCCCTACTACCGCGCTGGCGCGGCGCATCTCCCATCCAGCACGCCATCCTCGCCGGCGATGCCACCACCGGCGTCACGCTCATGCGGATGGATGAGGGGCTGGACACGGGCGATATGTTCGTGCAGGAATCAATCGCTATCGAGCCGCGCGAGACAACGGCGACGCTGCACGACAAGCTGTCGCTGCTCGGCGCGGATATGCTGCGCCGCCATCTCGGCGACATTCTGGCCAGGCGTATCCTCCCAACGCAACAGGATGATGCCACCTCCACCTACGCACCGATGATCCGCAAGGAAGCGGGCCAAATTGACTGGCGACGGACCACGGTCGCGCTGGATCGTCTGGTTCGAGCCATGACTCCCTGGCCCGGCGCGACCACCCACTGGCAAGGAGA
Organism: Promineifilum sp.; assembly: GCA_018058545.1. Lineage (GTDB taxonomy): Bacteria > Chloroflexota > Anaerolineae > Promineifilales > Promineifilaceae > Promineifilum. The sequence continues at coordinate 38,357 of JAGOZU010000017.1, forward strand.
AACGCTCAAGGTATTGAAAACGCGTCCCACCACCGGGGCCTTACCAATCGATCGGCCCGGTCTCGTTGTGCATGTCTCCGAAGGTGTCGCGGTCCTGTCCGGCGACGGCAGTTTACTGCTGGAAGCGATTCAATTGCCGGGCAAGCGAGCCATGCCGACTGTCGATTTCGTGCGCGGCCGTCCCGATTTCATCGGCAGCGTTCTGGGCGAAGATGATATGATGGCCAACAGCCGTGACATAGCGCCATCAGCCTGACACACTTCATCCACCTCTTAACGGAATGACGATCGATCGATGAACATACTGGTCTATGGCGCGGGGGCGGTGGGCGGCTATCTGGGCGGCAAGCTGGCGGCAGCCGGCCATCAGATAACCCTCATTACCCGTTCCGCCACCGCCAAAGTTATCAATGACGACGGTCTTCTCATCACAGAGGGAGGCGTGACCTTGTGTATCCCAATACGCGCTGTTGCCCAGCTGGCCGAAGCGCTTGGAGTGAAACCCAACTTCGATCTGGTCATCTTCGGCATGAAATCCTATGATCTGGGCGCGGCTGTGACCGCACTGGCGGACCTGTATCCCGACGCTCCCTGCGTGATGAGCACCCAGAACGGAATCGGTCTGGAACAATTCATCGCCACGCGCTTCGGGGCGGAGCGAACGCTGGCCGGTTCGGTGACGATTCCGATCAGTCGCGCCGAGCTTAATCATCTCATCGTGGAGCGCACAAGTCGCGGCTTGGGCATTGCGCCGGTGCAACCGGGTTCGGATGCCGGTCGTTGGGTGGACTTGTTTCGCAGTGCGGGCGTCCGCGCCGGGACGGCGACAGATTACCAGGCGATGAAATGGTCAAAAGCGTTTCTTAACATCATGGGCAACGCCTCCTCGGCCATCCTGAACCGGCCGCCGGCTGAATTGTACCGGCTGGACGCGATTTTCGACCTGGAGATGCGCATGTTGCGCGAGACGCTGGCGGTGATGCGCCGGCTGGGGCTTTCGGTCATCAACCTGCCGGGCGCGACGGCGCGGCCGTTGGCTCGCTCATTGTCATATGCCCCCCGCGCGCTCTTGCATATCGTGTTCAATCAGGTGATTTCCCGTGGGCGCGGCGACAAGATGCCGTCGTTCCACATCGATCTGGCTGCAGATAAGGAACGCAGCGAGGTCGTCTTCCATAATGGCGCCATCGCTGCCGCGGGGCGAGAGGCCGGGATCGCCACCCCGGTGAACGCGACGCTGAACGACATCCTGACGCGCATGGTGCAGGGTTCGATCCAAAGAGAGACATTCGACGGCCGCCCCGACCGCTTGCTGGAAGTGGTCGGCCGTTATGAGAGAGATGAGGTTATCGCATGAGCTACGCCAGAGAGCCTCGTGAAGGGGCGTTGCGACAGGAAATCGTCCGAATAGGGCAGTTGATGTATGAGCAAGGGTTGCTTTGCGGGTTCGAGGGCAACCTGTCGGTTCGTCTGTCTCCCGACCGAATCCTGATCACCCCTTCCGGATTGCATAAAGGATTGCTGCGGCCGGAGCAACTGTTGATCGTCGATGCCTCCGGTCGACTTCTCGGCTATCAGACCGAAGCCCGCCAAAAGCTGCGACCCACCAGCGAGCTGCCGATGCATCTGGAGGCCTACCGCCGGCGGCCGGACATCGTCGCCGTCGTTCATGCTCACCCGCCCATCACTGTCGCTCTCTCCATCGCCGGGGTGCCCATGGACACCCCGCTCCTGCCGGAGGTGATCGCCTTGTTGGGCTTCATCCCGATGGCCCCTTATTCCATGTCCTCTAGCGAGGAAGGCGCGGCCGCCATCCGCGATCTGATCCTTCGTCACGATGCGATCATCCTGCAACGGCACGGCACGATCACCGTCGGCGATTCTCTGGCTCAGGCCTTCATGCGTCTGGAAACTGTGGAACAAAATGCCCGCATCCACTACATGCTGGCTCAATTGGGTGTGGAAGGGCCGCTGCAGGCGAACGAAGTGCGCAAGCTCCTGCAGATGCGCCGTCGCATGGGGCTGGAGCGCGATGGAGACGCGGCTGAATTTCGTCGGCTCTGGGGCGTCAGTCCTGACGATATTGGTAGCTGACCATGTTGTTCATGGCCGCTAACAACCCCGGAGAGAACCAGAACACTACGCCCAGTCGTGAACCTAGCACCAGAGCATCCGTCAATCCGTAAATATGTACGGCAATCAAACCCGCCACCAGACCCAGGCTTATAGAGCGAAATTCCGGCTCACAACGGGCTACCCGCCAACTCACGGCTCCGGCGACAAACAGCAACGCCAGATAGGCGACCAGGCCTGGTAGCCCCACGTCGAGGGCCGTCTGCAGGAATATATTATGAGCGTGGCCGATGTCCTGGCCCGGGAGCAGCACCAGATCCGGGGGATAGAGGCGGAGGGCAACATTCCGAAAGGCGCCTGGCCCAACTCCGGTGAAAGGGAAGTCCTGTATGGCCGTGATCGCCCACGGCCATAATTCCTTGCGATAGTTGAGCGTCGTCAACGTGCCGAGGGCCGTTTCTGCGGGCGGGTTCAACCATGTTTCCTGCAAACGGGTGGGACCGATCCAGGCCAATGCGAGCACCCCAACCAGAACCCAGCCGGCAATGGCCAGACGCAAGGCACGCCTTGAGCCAGACCTCGGCAGGATTAGCCCCCACATGACTGCCAAAAAAAACATCCCACCAATCGACCCAACCCATCCGCTTCGTGATTGAGTGAAGACAAGCATCAGCGTTGTCAGGAGGGTCAATCCCGCCAACAACACACGCCAGGGCCATGCACGAAACCCGGGAGGAGGCATGAAGGTTAATGAGACCAGTAATGGCAGGTACAGGCATATTAACCCAGCGACCCGATTAGGGTGAACCGTCAGGCTGCCGAAGCTGGGGAACAAGTTGTCCTGAAATGGGTTGAACTCCGTCAATAATTGAATCTTGGGTAATCCCTCGGCTCGGGTAATGCCCGCAAGGCAAAACCCAAGGCACAAGAGCAGAAAAAACCCTATTGCAATGGCGAGAGCCTTTCGTGTCCCGACGGAGATTAGCAGAAAGCGCCAAACGCCTAACCCTAAAACCAGATTCGTCGCTGTAGAAAGTGTTTCAGCAGGATCGGCCGTAATCATGATGCCGACGGCGAGAACAACGCACCAAATCGCAATGATTATGTCAAATGGTGAAGCTACCCGCCTGCCCGGCAGAAGCGATAACGCCCAGACGATTCCCAGGGCGAGCAGAGCCGCAAAGGTGATGATTGGATAGGCTGCCGGGATGGTGAGAAACGGCGCAGCCAGAAGAAGAACAAACCCTTCGAGGGCGAGCGTACGTCGGGAGAGTGGGCGATTCGAGAGGGTGTGCGCCTCCGCGCCAGTTGGCACGATCATGTCGTGGGCTTACCGGATAGCTGATTCCGAACCGGGATTAGTAAGCGCCCTTGCCGCGCACGACTACCCAGGGCGTCTTCAGCAAAATGTAAATATCCATCCACAGCGAATAATTCTGCACATAATAGAGATCTTCTTCCGTATGGAGATGCAGTGGTTTATCGGCCCGGCCATTGATCTGCCACCAGCCGGTCATACCTTGGGGAACAGCGAGACGCTTGTGTTGCCACGGCTCGTATTGCCCCACCAGCCAGGGAAGCTCCGGTCGTGGGCCTACGAGACTCATATCGCCTTTCAGAACGTTTATAAGCTGAGGTAGCTCGTCGAGGCTCGTATGGCGCAGGAGACGGCCGATTCGAGTCACACGAGGATCATCCGCCTTCTTGAACAACACGCGACCGTCATCAGTGATCTCGGTCACATCATCCACCATCCGGTCCGCCCCCGACACCATGGAGCGGAACTTGTACATCGAGAAGAGACGGCCATTCTCGCCGACTCGTTGCTGCCGGAAGAAGACGGGGCCGTCGGAATCCAGCTTAATCAACAGGGTAACAATCCCCATCGGAAGCAGAGCCATGATGATTAAGATAGTGGAGATGACAAGATCGAACATGCGCTTGATAAGACGCTGAACGTCGTTGAGCGCCGGATCGCGCAAGTTGATCATCGGCAGCCCTCCGAAGTCTTCTACTGACGCGCGATAGAGGGCCAGACTAAAATAGTCGGGCACAACCCGAACGTTCACCGGCAAATCGTGCAGCGCAAGGACCAACTCGTTGATCTGGGCGTAATCCCGTTGCGGCAGGGCGATGACCACGTCATTGATACCCTTCTCCTTAACAACGCCGCGCACATCATCCACCCGGCCGAGGACATGCACCAAAAACTCTTCGCGCTCGGAAACGGAGGGAGAGGTCTCATCGAGGTAACCTGTCAAATTCAGACCCATTGACCGGTATTCCTGGATCATTTGTCCGACCCGCTGGCCGACCTCGCCAGTACCGATGATCAAAACCTTTCTTTCACCGGCGGGCGTCCGGCCGAAGCGAAAGATGGCGCGAGCCAGCACGCGCCACCCTAACAGGAAAATGAAATCCAGCATTGTAAAGAGGGCGAATACCCAGCGGGAAAAGTCCCGGTTCATCAGAAAAAGCAAACCGGCTAATAGCAAGGTCGAGGCCAACGTGGCGATGCCCACGATCTGCAACTCGGCCATCAATTTATAGATGCGTTTCGGATCGTAGACGGACAAAATCAAAAAGGTCACTCCCCACAAGACGGGGACGACAAAGTAAATGTAAAGGGGAACAACGGCCGGGCCACGAAGGTTCGTCAGATGGAGGGGAATAAAGGCGACGAGACGAGTGGCCAGGTACAGGGCCAGACAAGTCAGCAGGATATCAAGCGCCATTGAAAAAATGGCGTAATTTACCCCGAACCGCCTCAACATAAAATCCTCTTCCTCCTCATTGCCTCGATGTATTCGGCGGATCCTCTTGCATTTACTCCTGGCCGGATAGATTCACAGCGTCCCGTTTCGGCGGTTTCGGCTCCGACAAAATGAGTCCGGTTGTGAAATTCGGTGCAATTCAATCAATTATAACGAGGAGGGACAAGCGGGCAAAGAGGACAATTACACAGCACCCCAAAAATCAACCTCTTCACCATCCGTTAAACTTCGCCACAAGTATCGGAAATGGATTGGTGGGTCGCCGATTCCACACTGCTCCAGCACGTTGGAATGCTGTTGCTTGGCCAAATCCTGGGTTAGAATTGAGTCTCTATGAAGAACCTGTTCCAGAGATTATCAAAAGCAAATAATAAAGATGAGTTCATCACCATCGTTTCCGGACTGCCTCGTTCGGGGACGTCGATGATGATGAAGATGTTGGAGGCGGGAGGCATCCCGGCGATTACTGATGAGCTGCGGGAGGCGGACGAGGACAACCCCAAAGGCTATTACGAGTTCGAGCGCGTGAAGGCGATGGACAAGGGCGACACAGCCTGGGTCACCGAGGGGCGCGGCAAGATCGTGAAGGTCATCTCCGCCCTGCTCAAACATCTGCCACCGGGCGAGCAGTACCGCGTAGTTTTCGTGCGTCGCAATATGTCGGAGATTTTGGCTTCACAGCGCAAAATGCTCATCCGCCGAGGAGAGAACCCGGACAAAATGGATGACGAGCAGATGGCCTTGCTGTTCGAGAAACATCTCAAGCAAGTGGACGAATGGTTAATAGCCCAACCCAACTTCCGCGTGCTCTACGTGCATTACAGCGACATTCTGGCCAATCCACTGCCGCATGTGAATGAACTAAACAGGTTCCTGGGCGGGAATCTCGACACGGCAGCGATGGCCGCAGCCGTAGACCCCGGACTGTATCGCAATCGGAAAAGCGGCGATTGATCCTTCTCTCAGCCGATACTCACACCGCCGATAAGCTGCCCGCCATCCACCACCAGTGTCGCCCCGGTCATGAAACTGGATGCGGCCGACGCCAGAAAGACGGCCGCCCCGGCGATCTCCTCCGGATCAGCCATGCGTCGCTGCGGGACGGACTGCACCAGCGAATCATGGATTTGGGGCGTTGACCACAAGACCTGGCTGAACTTCGTTTTGACAAATCCGGGGGCAATGGCGTTGACCTGGATGTTATCGGCCGCCACCTCGGCCGCCATCACCTCGGTCATCATCAGCACGGCCGCCTTGCTAACGCAATAGACGCCCATCATCGGCTGTGGTTCCAGCCCGGCCACGGACGCCATATTGATGATCTTGCCGCCGCCACGAGCGCGCATCAATGGGACACAGGCCTTGGCAACGCGAAAGTAGCCTTTGACGTTCACCTCAAGGATTTTGTCCCAGTGACTGTCCTCGGCCGACAGGAACGTGCCAAAGTGCGGGTTGGTGGCGGCGTTGTTGACAAGGATGTCGATGCCGCCGAAATGGTCAGCTGCCCGTTCAACGAGCGACGTCACGGCCGCGCTGTCGCCGGTGTGGGCCGCCACGGCCAGCACCTCGCCACCCACCCCCCGCACGATCTCGGCCGCCTCATCAACCGCCTCCTGCCTGCGACTGGCCAGCACCACCTTGGCCCCGGCCACGGCAAACGCTTGGGCAATGGCCAGGCCGATCCCCCGCGAACCGCCGGTGATCAGCGCCACCTTGTCCGTTAAATCAAAACTTGCTCCTGTGGCCATCTGCATCTCCTTTAATAAGTATCGGGTGACACCATACTTATATCGCCACACCGATCTTTCGGCAACGCTCGCCGTCAATGAAAAGCGCCGGGTTTCCCCAGCGCATTCTCCCGGATGCTATCGCTCCGGCTTTGTTAACTAAGCCACGACCCATCCAACAGGCCGTGAATCCCGCCTAGTAGTTATCTTTCGTCTCGAAATAACTTTGAGGATCCGATGAATGGACCCAGACCCACAGATCGTTGGGCGCTTTTTCAGACCAGAAATAGACCCACTCGGCATCGCGCGGGGGCATATTGACGCAACCGTGGCTGTGCTTGTAGCCAAAGCGATCGTGCCAGTACGCCCCGTGGAGGGCGATATCGAAATCGAAATACATGGTGTGGGGCACATCCTCATTGACATAATAGTCGACCTTGCCCTCGGCACCGGTCATCATCGTCTCCATGTGTCGCTCCCACACCTGGAACAACCCCTCATAGGTCGGCCAGCGATTCAGACCGCTGGAGACGAGACCGGCATAGACCATACGATCCCCTTCGTAGGCGACGACGTTCTGCTCATACAGATCAATCTCGACCCAGTATTCATTGGGACCGACTTCTTTCGGCCGCGGATTCACTTCGATGATGCTCAGATATTGCTGGTTCATCCAGCGGCCGTAGCCGATATCGTACCAGACCCAACCGTCGTCATCGATGACGGCATCATAGATCTCGACGAAAGTGTAGCGAGGTAATTTGATAGCGTTGGGGGCAGGTTCTTCGCCCGGCTCTTCGCTATACTGAAAATCGACGATCAGCCAGCCGAACGGCCGTTTGGGCTGCGCCAGCACTTCGACGCCGGTAAAATTGGAGCTGGTGCCAAGCTTGATGTCTTCCGCGCGCACCCACTCGCCGGGCATGATCTGATACCACAA
>JAGOZU010000071.1 GCA_018058545.1 Promineifilum sp.
GGCGGCTTCCCAGGCGCGCTGCACGGCGAGCTGCTGGCCGATGGGGTTCGGCGCGGTGATGCCCTTGCCCTTGCCGTCGCTGCTGCCGGCCACGCCGCGGATGACGGCGTAGATCTTGTCGCCGGCGCGCTCGGCATCGGACAGACGCTTCAGGAGGAACGCACCCGCCCCTTCGCCCATGACAAAGCCGTCCGCGCCGTCGCCGAACGGCCGCGTGCCGGTGGCGCTCAGCGCGCCGATCTTGCAAAACTTGACATAGGTCGTCGCGCCCATGTTGCGGTCGACGCCGCCGGTGATGACGGCATCCACCTTGTATTCGTTTAGCATCTGGATAGCCGCTTCAACGGCGGCGAAACTGCTGGCGCAGGCGGCGTCGGTGATGAAGTTCGGCCCGCGCAGATTGAGCATGTTGGCTACGCGCCCGGAGACGATGTTGGGCAATTCGCCGGGCATCGAGTCCTCGGTGATTGGCGGCACGTCCTGGTCGAGCGCGGCGTGGAACTGTTCGATGAGCGCTTCCTGGGTCGCCGGGGAGAGCTTGGCAAACTCAGGCGTGCTACGCAGCCAGCGGACATATTCCGGGAAGACGATGCGCTGCGAGGTGACGTAGTGTAACTCGCCGCCCATGGCCGTGCCCAGGATGACGCCGGTTCGCTCGGTGTCGAGCGGCCGGTCGGGATAGCCATAATCGGCCAGCGCGTCGGCGGCGATGGTGACGGCCCACTGTTGGCCTTCATCCATCGACGCGGCCACTTTGGGCGGCATGCGGAAGCGTTTCCAGTCGAACTCATAGCCCCGCACCCAACCGCCGATCTTGCTATAGGTCTTGTCCGGGGTTTTGGGATCGGAATCGTAGTAGTCGGCGATACTCCACCGCTCCGGCGGTGTTTCGGTGATGCTGTAGCGCTTGCCGACGATGTTGTTCCAGAACGCGGTGGCGCTTGGCGCGTCGGGCAGTATGGCCCCCACTCCGACGATGGCAATTGCGCGATCTGTTGAATCCATGATTATTATTCCTTCAGGATGAAATGCATCCGTAGGTTTCACGAGTCGCACGGCCTTATCCGCGCAACCTGTGAAGCCAGCGATAGCTCCGTTAGCTGAAAGCGCGATTCAGTTGGTCGCGCGCGAAGTTCATGTCGTCAATCTGCCCGACCTGCGCGGCATAAATACCGGGCAAGTTGAGCGATCCGGCCAGGTTCGGGTCAGTTTGGCCCGCGCCGATGGCCCATTGCAATCCGTCGGCGGCGACCTTGAGAGCGGCGTTGCGGCCGTGGATGCGGGCCAGCGCCTGTCGGGTCGCCACATCGAGATGGATGGCTTCTGTCGGATGGGTGGCAACCCGCTCGGCGGAGACGGCCGCCGTCTCGGCCCAGGCGATCAACTCGCCAAAGCGGAACAGCACGTGCTGGTTGCGCGTCAGGCGATCGATCCGGGCGCGTTCCAGAATGACGGCCAGGGCGCGCATCGCCAGCGCGGCGAAGTTGGCGCCGTTCTCCGGCTCGGCGGCATGGAGCTTGTCCAACCGCGCCGCCCAGTCGTTATAGAACGCCCCTTGGGTCTTCAGATGCTGCTGCCAGCGGTCGCGGGCGATGGTCCACTCCATGATCTCCGAGGTGCCCTCGTAGATGCAGGTGATGCGGACGTCGCGCTTGATCTTCTCGACCATGTATTCCTTGGTGTAGCCGTAGCCGCCAAGGGCCTGGATGGCATCCTCGGCCGCCTTGTTGCCCGATTCAGTGGCCATGTACTTGGCCACTGCTCCCTCGGTCTGCAACCCTTCTTCGCCGCTGTCCAGTCGTTCGGCCACCCATTCAATATAGGTGCGGGCGGCTTCGAGGCGGGCAGCGTTGGGGACGATGAGCTTGTGGGTGTAGCCCTGCTTCTCGCTGAGAGGCGCACCGCCCTGGATGCGTTCGTGGGAGTAGCGGATGGCGCGACGCAGTGCTTCCCAGCCCGCGCCGAGACCGAACGCGCCGACCATCAACCGGGTGTAGCCGAAGACAGCCTGCGCCTGAGCCAGGCCTTGTCCTTCGACGCCGCCGATGAGTCGCTCGGCGGGGACGTAGACATCCTCAAGGAAGAGGGCGGCCGTGTTGCTGGCGCGAATGCCGTGCTTGTCCTCGCCCTTGCCGTGGCCGAGGCCTTCAGCGCCGCGCTCGACGACGAACCAGGATGGTCCGCCGGGAGCCAGGGCGAGAATGGTGTACAGGTCGGCCACGCCACCGTTGCTGATCCATTGCTTGCGGCCGGTGATCTTGTAGCCGGTGACGCTGCCGTTTTCCTCAACGGGCACGGCTTTGGTGGTCATGGCTGCCAGGTCGCTGCCTGCCTGCGGCTCGGTCGCGCCGTAGGCCATCAGCAACGCCTCATCGGCGATGCGGCCCATCCAGTGCGCTTTCTGCTCCGGCGTGCCGCCGACGCGGATCGGGTCGGAGCCGAGGAACGTTGCCAGGACGCCTGTGGCGATGCCCAAATCGATAGCGGCCATCAACTCGGAAACGCGGTAAATATCATACGCGCCGCCGCCAAGGCCGTTGAACTCTTCGGGGATGAACAGGAGATGCAGGCCCAGCTGCGTCGGGTCATACAGCTCTTTGAGGACCTCTTCGGGGAATCGGTCTTCGTGATCGAGTTGCAGCAAGTAATCGGTCGTCAGCTTACGCTCGGCATATTTCCGCAGCGTATCCAAAATCATATCGCGGGTTTCGCTGTCCAAACCTGCACCAGTCATCGTTTTCTCCTACAGAAAGGGTCTGGGCAACGCATCACGAACCCACGCGGCGGCTAATGGGATTGCCGCCGACGATCAGACGCGAATATCGGGTTGTTCTGCGTTCCTGGACTACATTCTAAAGGAGAGGGCTTATTGCTCTTAGTGACAAATGTAATGGGATTTAAAGGCAAAAGGCATAATGCAGTGAGTCAAACAGGAGAGGGGCCGACCGTGTGGAGGGGGCTTATGTTTCAATAATCCTTACACCATAGAGGTGCATTCTTTGATCGTGAGTAACGATAGTCAGGCGCTCCTCCTGGGCTTGAGCGATGAGTATTCGATCAAACGGGTCTTTATGGTGTGGCGGTAAGCTCTCGACTGCCAGGGCGTGTTCGGTCGTGATATTGAGTGGTGTGAAGCGGTGTAATCCAAGCTCCTCAAGATAGTCGCTGGAAGGGATTTTCAGTTTGCCGAACCCGCGCTTTATCGAGATCTCCCACGCGGTAGCCGAACTGACATATACGATATTTCGACCGTCCAGGATCGCAGCTCTCGCGGCTGGTGAAAGGTTGGGAGCGTCATCGACGGCCCACAGGAAGACGAGGGTATCAAGCAAGAGATTCATCTTCGCTCTCCTCGTCCGTAAATTGGCGCAGTATATCCTCCGGCAAATCGTCAAAATCTTCCGCGACCCAAATCTGACCCCGCCAATTGCCGGCGCCTAACCGGCGCGGACTTGATTCGAAGTCATAAGGAATTAGCTTAACGATCGGCTTGCCCGCCTTGCCGATGATCACCTCTTCACCTTTCAGTGCCTTTTCGATCAATTTCGACAGGCTGGCCTTTGCCTCAGAAATGTTCGTGATTTGCATAATCTTCACCTTGAATGGCAGTATGCCGTTATTATAGTCTGGCCTGGTCTGGTCTGTAAGCATAGGGATAAAAAACGCCCGACATAGAGCCGAGCGCAGGGATACGCAATGCCCCCGACAGGACTCGAACCTGTGCACCTGGCTTCGGAGGCCAGCGCTCTATCCTCTGAGCTACGGGGGCGAATCGTTCAAATTGTCCCACAGGCGGGGAAGCCTGTCAATTTCGACCGCCGTCCCGCAGCCGTGGCTATCCTCCAAACGGTATCGCGATAGCCACCAGCAGCACGCCGACAGCGACCAGCAAAAGCCCGGTTTTAACTGGATTTGTGCCCGTATACTTGCCCCACTCATAGCCGGAATAAAACAGTACGGCGAAGGAGATCACATTGGAGACGCGAATCGCCAGGTTGTGATCGTTGCGGAGCAGGATGAACGGGGCGAGGGACGGCAGAACGGCCAGAACGGCAACCAGCACCGAAGCCAACCCGCCGGTCAGGTCTTCGCGTTTCAGGCGAACAGGTTGCGGGTCGCTGTCGTGCAGATGTTCCAGAATCTCCTCGTATAGAGACTGCCTCTGATCCTCACTGGTGATGGGTTCCAGGATGAAATCGAGTTCATCCGCGATGGCCTCGACCGCTTCGTCCGGAGAGTCGGCCGATTCAATATATAGAAGTATGCGGTGCTTTTCGCCGCGCTCGAACACCTCGGTCAGCACATAGACGATGCCGTCGATGATGCCCCAGGCCAGGATGGCCAGTGACGCGCCTATCAGCAGTTCATTGATGTACTCGGATGAGACGATCTCGCCGGGCGCGAGGTGGAACAGCCTGAAGGCCAGGGTGAAGGTCAGGAGGACCAGGATGCTGTAGATGGTTTCGGCCAGCCGATCAATCGGGTCGAGCAGGTGGGCCAGAAAGCCCTCCTGTGGCTTGTCCGGTTTGGAGCGATGTCGCGTGCGGTTAACTCGTCTGGCGCCCATGATTATTTCGCGAGGCATTCATTCACGATAGTTGGGTTGACCGGGCCGATTATCGACACGGGTTAGCTGATTATACCAGTACGGTACCCAACGGAAACAGAAGGCGCAAGCGGCTGGATAGTAATGTCGCCTCTTTTTTTGTCTGTCCCGGAGGCTTGCGGTTTTGCAGTAATAGCCGCATTTCCAGACAAGGTTGAATATAATCAGTCATCGGGTCATGATTTGCAGGAAACTATTTTCGAGGGAGGGTCGTAATTTGAAAAAGACAGTAAACCCGCGTGTGAAAAAGAAAAAATATATATCGACCGGTCATTTGCCGCCGACCACGGCCGTGCAGACAGTGGTGGATGAGGCTTACGCGCTCTATAAAGATAACGACGAAGGCCAAAATGCATCCCATTATCCTGCGCTGGCGCGTGTATCACGCGATCTCTTCGGCATTTGCCTGGTCAATACCCATGGTGAAGTGACGTCGGCCGGTGATGTCGACCATGAGTTCACCATTATGAGCGTGTCCAAGCCGTTCACGTTCGGCCTGGTTTGCGAAGCCATCGGCGCGACTGAAGCCCGGGCCAAGCTGGGCGTCAATGCTACAGGATTGCCGTTCAACTCGGTCATGGCGATCGAGCTGCAACCCAACCGGCTGACGAATCCGATGGTCAACTCGGGGGCCATCGCCGCCGTCACGCTGGTTCCTGGCGAGACGGCCGAAGCCAAGTGGCGCTTCATCCAGGATGGGTTGTCCCGGTTTGCCGGCCGAACGCTGAGCATCAACGACGAGGTTTATACGTCGGCCTCGATCAGCAATCATCGCAATCGAGCCATCGCGCGGATAATGTATGAATATGGCCGGCTCTACTTCGACCCGGTTGAGGCGGCGGATATCTATACCCGGCAGTGCTCTCTCAACGTTACTGCCAGGGACCTGGCGGTCATGGCGACCACGCTGGCCAACGGCGGCATCAATCCTGTGACGGGCGAGCAGGTGCTCGATGCGGCTCATTGTCGCCGCGTGTTGGCCGTGATGACCACGGCCGGGATGTATGAGACCACCGGCGATTGGGAATTCGATGTCGGACTGCCGGGCAAGAGCGGCGTCAGCGGGGGGATCATCACTGTCTCGCCGGGCAAAGGGGGCTTGGGGGTTTTCGCCCCGCCGCTGGACTCGGCCGGCAACAGCGTAAAGGGCCAATTGGTGGCGAGATTCCTGTCGGACCATCTTGGCATGAATGTCTTCGCCTCCGCGCCGGAGCTGCAATAGCAAACGGGAGCCGGTTGGACGGCTCCCGTGTCGTATATCCTCTGTGTGTAAACCCGGTAGACCTTATGCGGGTTTCTTTCGAGACCGCCGTTTGGGCTTTGGCGCCGGCTCCTCGGGCGGTTCGTCGCCGAACGAATAATCCGGCAGCCCCATAGCCGGGAAGATCGCCAGCAACGCCAGCGCACTCAGTATCAGGAACGACGCACGGAGCGCTCTTAGCCGGGCAGTTTCATTGATCTGCACGGCCTGGGCGACTTGCTCGGGGGTGGCTGTCGTCTGGGCCATAACCTCGTCCAGATGGTCATTGGAGACGAAGTTGACGGCATCCAGGTTGACCTGGCGCAACAGATTGCGAGGGAGGGATGATTGGTCTATGCTGCTCATCACGAACATGCTCAGCAGGCTGACGGCCACCACGCCGGCGAACGCGGTTCCCAACGCCGTCGAGAGGTTATTGGCCACACCGCGCAGCGCGCCGACGTCCCCGGCCAATGACTTGGGGGCCGAGGTGACCATCACATTGAAGAGCAAGGTCAGCAACGAACCTTCGCCGAGGCCAACCATGACCAGCCCGAAGATGACCATCGCCGTGCCCCAATTGTTGCCGACGACGAAGGAGAGCAAGGCCAGGCCTACAGCAACCAGCGTAAAGGCGACAACGGCGATGCGGCGCGGCGTGAATCGATCGTAGAAGCGAACGATGAATATTGCCGAGGTAGCGATGGCCAACGTATAGGGGACGACGGCGATCGCCGTTTGCATCGTCGTCCGACCCTGAACGATCTGGATGAAGAGCGGGATCAGGAAGTTGACCGCCGGGCCAAGTGCGCCGATGATGAGCAGGGAAACGATCGTCGCCCGCTCCTTGGGGGAGTCAATGACTTCCAGCGAGAGCAGCGGCTCTCGGCCCAGTTCCGCGCGCTGGTGGGACCAGGCAAAGAACGCCTGGAACAACATCAGCCCGCCGACCAGGAACAACAGAGCCGGCGAAAGCCCCACCAGATTGAACGGAGCGTTTGCGGTAGCCAGAACGATGCCCCACGAATTGAGATTGTTGAAGCCAAAGCTGATGAGGATCACAGCGATGGCCGACAAGATCACGCCGATGCCGTCGATCTTGACTCCGCTCTGCCGGGGGACGGGCTTTAACCGGAAACTGAGCAGGAAGACGATAATGGAGATGAAGGTCAGCATGGCGAATGAGTAGCGCCAACTGAGATAAGTGCCCAGGAAGCCGGCGACGAAGAAAGCCAGCGCGCCGGAAAGGGCGGGGGTGGCCGCCAGAATACCCAGCGCCTGTGCCTTCTGATCTCCGTTATAGTTGGTGGCGATCAACACAACCAGCGTCGGCACCAGCGCCGCGGCGGCTATACCGGCCAGCGCTTGCGCGGCGTTCATGGTGGTGGCGTCCCGACTAATCGCCATCAGCGCCATCGATGCGCCGTGGAGGAGGACGGTCACCTGGAACACCAGTCGCTCGCCGAACATCTTGCCCAGCTTGGCGCCAAGCATGACAAACGCGGCCACGAAGAGGGAATAGACTACCAGGGCCGTCCCGACTCCGGTGGAGGGGATGTTCAACTCCTCGACAATTGGCCCGATTGAGACCGGTATGGCGTTGACATTGAAGGCCATCTGCATCTGGGCCAGGACGATGATGCCCATGTAGAGCCAGGTTACGTAGGGTGTTGCGTCAGATGGTTTGTGAGCCGCTTTTTCGCTCATGGATGGTTATCCTGTAATGAGATCATAAAAACCGGGTGGCCGATGTCGGCCGCCCGGTCTCTCCGTAAGTTGTTTCCTACTCGCCCCAGCACTCGGCCAGCTTGATGCACATTTCTGTAGCGTGGGCCATATCCTGCACGCTGACCCATTCCAGCGGGCCGTGGATATTTTGCATGCCGGTGAAGAGATTGGGCGTCGGCACGCCTTTCTCGGTCAGGCGCGAGCCGTCGGTGCCGCCACGAATGGGCAGGAAGAAGTGCTCGATGTTCGCCCGGCGATAGGCCTCGACGGCCATGTCGATGGGGCGCATGTCGTTCTCCAGCCAGTAGCGCATGTTGCGGTATTGCGGCAGGACCTCGCAAGTGATATGGGCGCGGGGTTCGGTCGCCTGGATCGTGGCGCAGACCTGCTTGATCAGCTCTCCTTGCCGCTCCAGTTCATCCATCTCGAAATCACGCATGATGAAATGGAGTTCGGCCGCCGCCGCCGTGCCTTTCATGGCGTAGAGGTGGATGAATCCCTGTCGTCCTTCGGTGGTTTCCGGAGTCAGGGTCACCTGGGGCATCGTGTCGACGATCTTGGCCGCCAGGTGCAGCGCGTTGACCAGCTTGTCCTTGGCCCAACCGGGGTGGATCGGTACGCCCTGGACTTTGACCACGGCGCGGTCGGCCGAGAAAGTCTCGTAGACCAGTTCGCCGCGGTGCGCTCCGTCAAGCGTGTAGCCGACGGCGGCTCCCAGATCAGCCGGCAGGTCGGCATGGACGCCGCGGCCGATCTCCTCGTCGGGCGTAAAGCCGATGCGGATCGTACCGTGAGGGATGTCGGGATTAGCCAGCAGGTGGCGAGCGGCGGCCATGACGATGGCCACACCCGCCTTGTCGTCCGCGCCGAGCAGCGTCGTGCCGCTGGCGGTGACGATGTCGTCGCCAATGCGTTCCTTCAGATAGGGCGAATTCTCGTAGGTGATTACCTGCTCCGGATCGTCGGGCAGGGGGATGTCGCCACCCTGGTAGTTGCGATGGACGAGCGGTTTGACGCCCGTGCCGTTATAAGCCGGGCTGGTGTCCACGTGGGCCAGCAGGGTGATGACCGGCGCGTCGTGGTCGATGGTGGCCGGGATGGTGGCCAGCACCGCGCCATAGTCGGTCAGGCGCACATCTTGCGCGCCGATCTCCTTCAGTTCTTCCACGAGCAGGTTCAGCAAGTCGTATTGCAGCTCTG
Source organism: Promineifilum sp. (assembly GCA_018058545.1). Classification (GTDB taxonomy): domain Bacteria; phylum Chloroflexota; class Anaerolineae; order Promineifilales; family Promineifilaceae; genus Promineifilum. The sequence goes on from JAGOZU010000071.1 coordinate 8,775, forward strand.
TGCTGGGCGAAGTGGGCGAGGATTCGTCGGCTGTGGTGTCGATCTTCACGTAGCGCAGCAGACGCTCCTCGACCTCGCGATCGAAGTTCATGGTCATTATAACCTCGTTTTGGTAGTAGAGACGGGTCGCCGACCCGTCTCTACAAAATAACAGTTATCAGACGCCGACCGGGTAGCCCGGGCCGAGCGGAATGCCGATGACGTACCACAGGATGAACAGGATGATCCACGCCACGGCGATGATCAGGGTGTAGGGCAGCATCAGGGCGATGACCGTTCCGATACCTGTATCCTTTTGGTAACGCTGCATGACGGTGATGATGAACGGCAGATAGACCATCAGCGGCGTAATGACATTCATGGGCGAGTCGCCGATGCGGTAGGCGGCCAGCACCGTCTGCGGGGCAGTCCCCAGTCGCATGAACAGCGGGACGAAGATGGGGGCGAAGATAGCCCATTTGGGCATCGAGCCGGGGATGATGATGTCCAGCAGCATGATCACGATGATGAAGCCGACCAGTAGCGGCACGGCGCTGATGTTGGCCTGTTCCAGCCAGCCGGCCAGGGTCACGGCGATGACGTTGGGCATGTTGCTGTAATTGAAGTAGGCGATGAACTGAGCGATCATCAGCAACATGAAGACCAGACCGGCCAGACTGGCAAAGGTCTTGGTGATGGCCTTGATGACGTCGTTACTGCCGCTGAAAGTCTTGGCGCCGTAGCCGTAGCCGATACCGGCCATCAGGAAGATGAGCGTGATGATGAACAGCAAGCTGTCCATGAACGGCGTCGCGCCGATGATGCCGCCCGTCTCCGGATGACGCAGGGGCGCGCCGGGGAAGATCGTCAGCAGGGTGACAAGGAGGATCACTGCCAGCGCTCCGATTCCCGCCCATCGCATACCCCGACTCTGGGCTTCCTTGTCCAGTTTTTCCGGCCCGCCAATATCGCTGCCGGGGGCGGGCTTGTAGGCGCCCAGTCGTGGTTCAACGATCCGGTCGGTGATGACCGCGGCCACGATGCTCAGCAGGATCGACAGGACGACCTGGAAATAAAAGTTGGAGACGATGGTGATCGGCTCGCCGCCCGCCAGGGCGATGGCTTCGTTGGTGATCTCGGTCAGCATTGCGTCGAGGGGAGTGATGAGGATATTGATGGCGAAGATGGCGCTGACGCCGCCATAAGCCGCGGCGACACCGGCCAATGGGTGTCGCTTCACACTTAGGAAGGCGGCCGCGCCTAATGGTATGAGGATCAGATACCCTGCGTCTGTGGCCACGCTCGACAGGACGCCGACGAAGATGATGATGAATGATAGCGCCCAGCGTGGCGAGACTTCGACCAGTTTATGGATAAGGGCGGTCATCAGGCCCGATTCTTCGGACACGCCCGCGCCCATCATGGCGATAAAGACGACAGCCACGACACTGAATCCGGCGAAGTTGGGCACGAATGAGGTGAAGATGAAGCGGATACCTTCCACGGTCAACAGGCTGCGAATAGGGATGGTTCGCTCCTGGATCTCGAAATGCACATCCCACGGTTCTTCAGGGAGGGATTCGAGGGGTTCGGTTGTGTCGGCGTAGTAATCCAGCTCGGACCCGTCCTCCCGGATGGGTACGGCGATCTCTTCAGTGACGCTTACACCCATCCAGCTCAGGACGGCCGAGAGGAGGATGACGCCGATGATCAGATACAGGAACATCAACACCGGATGGGGCACCTTGTTGCCGATACGCTCGACGGCTCCCAACCAACCGCCGGACTTCTTCGGCTGTTTTGCGGCAGCTTTGGCCATGGTTCTCTCCTTTTGATTCCTCAGTAATAAACAATATTCAATTGATAAAATGAGCGATCCACGCCTGCCCGGTTTATCCCTGCCGCCGGTTGGGCATGGACATGCTCATAGTTCTAGCGGGTGTAATCCCGCAGATACTCGGTCAATAGCCGTACACCAACACCGGTCCCGCCATGGGAGTCATAGGACTTGGCGGGGCGGTCATTCCAGGCTGTGCCGGCGATGTCGAGATGGACGAAAGGATAGTCACCCGTGAATGCGGCCAGGAAAGCCCCGGCGGTGATGGATCCGGCGGCCCGGCCGCCGATGTTCTTGACGTCGGCGATTTCGCTCTTGATCATCTCGTGATATTCCGGCCACATCGGCAACTGCCACACGCGCTCGCCGCTCGCGTCGCCGGCGCTGCTCACCTTGTCGACCAGGGCCTGGTCGGTGCCCATCATGCCGATGGCATGCGGCCCAAGGGCGATGATGATGGCTCCGGTTAGCGTCGAAAGCTCGATGATCGCGTCGGGGTTGTAGCGTTGGGCGTAGTATAGCGCGTCGGACAGGATGATGCGCCCTTCGGCGTCGGTGTTGAGCACCTCGATCGTCTTGCCGCTCAGGGTGGTCACTACATCACCGGGGCGGTAGGCTGTGCCGCTGGGCATATTTTCGGCCGAGGATACCAGGCCGACGACGTGGAGCGGCAGATTTAGTTCGGCGGCGATCTGCATCGCGCCGAATACGGCCGCCGAACCGCCCATGTCGGACTTCATGGTGTCCATCGCCTCGGCCGGTTTGATCGACAGGCCGCCGGAATCGAAGGTCAATCCCTTGCCGACGAGGCAGATAGTCGGTGTGCCTTCGGCCGCCTGGCCATGTTCCATGATGATGAAGCGGGGATCGTTGGCCGAACCCTGGCCGACGGCCACGATGCCGCCGAAACCCCCTTCGATTAATTGCGCCTTGTCCAGCACCGTGACCTTCAGGCCGAGCCGCTCGCCGAGCTCCAGCGCTTCTTCGCCCATGCGGGCCGGGGTCATGTGATAACCGGGGCTGTTGACCAGGTCGCGGGCGAACGTCACGCCGCGGGCGATGGCCAGGCCGGTGGCCACGCCGGCGGCGACTCCCGTCGCTTTGTCGTCCTCGACATAGACGGTTGCGCTCTCGACGGTGAAGGTCTGCTCGGCCGTCAGGCCGGTGCGGTACTTCCAGTAGCGATAGGCGCCGAGGGACAAGCCCTCAGCCAGCGCCTGACCGGCTGATTCGGCATCGATCGGCAGGTTCCCGGCGGACCCGATGTTGAACGAAGCCACCTGAAGCTCGCGCGCCCGGCGCACGACCTCAGCCGCGGCTCGTCGCACCGTCTCGGCGGACACGCTCTCGCGCTTGCCCAGGCCGACCAGTAGCAGACGACGCGGGGCGACTGCGCCACGAGGATAGAGCAGAGTCGATTGGCCGGTTCGGCCGCGGTAGTCGTTTGGCTCCAGCAGACCTGCTATTTTGTCCGGCAGGGCGACATCTTCGAAAGTCGCGAGGACGCCCAGGTCGGATTCGTGGCTGAAAACATTACCCGATTTAACGGTTATTTTCATGATTTCATCTTCTCAATGAGTTAGAGACGGATATGTTCGTTTGATCCGAGGCTAGTTGCCCGGTCGAGCCAACTCTTCCAGGTAGACGATGGCCGTCTCGATGCCGCGATGGAACATCTCGATGCTGAACCGCTCGTTGGGCGAATGCAGGCCGTCGTCGTCCAGGCCGTAACCCATCATCACCACCGGGATACCCATGAGGTCGGCGATCTCGGCTACGACCGGGATGCTGCCGCCGCCACGCGTGAAGATCGGCGTGGCCCCCCAGCCCTCTTCGTAGGCGCGCGAAGCGGCCTTCATTTCGGGCGTGTCGAACGGGAAGAGGGCGGCCTTGCCGGTTGTCAGCAGGCGGACGTCGACCGTTACCGTCGGCGGCGTGATGGACTCGATGTAGCTCTTGATCAGTTCAAAGATCTTGTCCGGGTCCTGATTGCCCACCAGGCGGGAGCTGAACTTGGCCGATGCCTTGGACGGGATGATCGTCTTCGGGCCGGGGCCGGTCCAGCCGCTCCACATGCCGTTGATGTCCAGCGTGGGGCGGGCGGCGATGCGCTCGCGGATGTTGTATTTGGCGTCGCCCCAGATGGCCGGTACGCCGGTGGAGGCCTTGTATTGCTCTTCGGTGAGGTCGGTCTTGGCGATCATCGCCCGCTCTTCAGTCGTCAACGGCACGACATCATCATAGAAGCCGGGCACGGCGATGGTGTTGTCAGGATTGTAGAGTTTGCCCAGAATCTCGACCAGCGCCAGTGCGGGGTTGTGGGCCGCGCCGCCCCACAGACCGCTATGGAGGTCGTCGGTCGGGCCGTGGACATCCATCTCGACGTAGGTCATGCCGCGCAGGCTGTGGAGGATGGCCGGCTCGTCGATGCTGCGCATGGACGAGTCGCTGATGACGCACAGATCGGCGCTCAACAGATCCAGGTTTTCCTTGATGAATGGGACCAGGTTGGGCGACGAGACTTCCTCTTCGCCTTCAAGCAGAAACTTGACGTTGATCGGCGCGCGACCGGCCGTTTTCAGGTAAGACTCAAGCGCCTTGATGTGGATGAACAGCTGTCCCTTGTCGTCGGTCGCGCCGCGGGCGTAGATCTTGCCGTCCTTCTCCACCGGCTCGAACGGATCGGTGTGCCAGCCGTCTTCCATGAGGGCGGGCACGACGTCGTAATGGCCATAGACAAGCATCGTGGGCTGATCGACCCCCGCGCCCAGCCATTCGCCGTAGACGACGGGATGTCCCGCCGTGGGCATGACGGCGACATTGTCCAGCCCCAGTTCACGCATGTGGTTGGCCAGCCACTCAGCCATACGGCGGATGTCCCCGGCGTGGGCCGGATCACCGCTGAGGCTGGGAATGCGCAGCATCTCGTGAAGCTCATGGCGGAAGCGCTCAGCCTGCTCGCGTGAATATCGACGCGCTGCACTGCTTAAGTCACTCATTCTGTTTATTCCTTTTTCCTGAATAACCCTCCCCCAATAAATGCGAAGTCGCCGTCGATTCTACAGGCCGAGCAGTTGTCTCTTCTTGGCCTCGAACTCTTCGTCGGTGAGGATGCCCATATCCTTCAGCTCGGCCAACTTTTTGAGTTCGGCGATGTAGTCCGCTTGCGCCGGCGCGGCGGGCGCGGCAGGCGCGGGTGCGGCCGATGCGGCAGGCGCTGGTGCGGCCGCGGCTGGTGTGGCTCCAGCGGCCGGTTCGGCTTCGGCCGATTCGATGGCGGCCACGTCGGCGTCGGTCAACTCCTGGGTTTCGATGTCCAGATCGTTGATCGCCGCTTCCAGTTGTTCCTCGGTCAGGTCTTCCGGCTTTTTGCCGGTGTGGGCCTCGATGCGTTGGGCATCGCGCTGGCTCATCTTGACGGCATTGGCGGTTCCGGCCACGGCGATGGCCACGAGACCGCCGGTCAATAGAATACGCCGCCGGCGCATGCGAACACGCCGCCGGTGCATGCGGCGGACGGTGCGACGGGTCGAGCGAATGTTACTGCGTCGTCTCATTTCATTGCTCCTTTCTGTAGCAAACTATTTTCCCCTGATGAAAGCGATGAGGTTGGTTAATATTGAATGGCTATGGCGACAGCTTAATAGAGAAAACGAACGAAGGCCATTCATTTCGTTGGTAAATTTAACCTACTCCCAAACAATAAGCTAATAACAGCAATCGATATTTAATGTTGGTCGGATGTACCGGAAATGTCGGCAACCCCGATACCTTAGAGCGCCTGGCCGAGCCTAAGTTCGCGCCGGATCGGCAGTCGGGGTAACGGTCTCTTCGGTCGCGCGACCATAGGTTTGGGCCAGTTCGGCAAGCCCTATGGCAATACCCGAGGCGCGAGCAGTGAACATTTCCCGGGTAAATCGCCAACGCCACCAGCCGCCCTCCTTGCCGGGGTAGTTCATGCGCGCCTCGTTGCCCAGAACGAACAGGTCTTGCATCGGGATGATAGCCATATCGGCTACTGAGGCGTAGGCCAGCCGGATCAGGTCCCAGACGATGTCGCGCCCCGACGACACAGCGTAGCGTCGCACGTGGTCGCGTTCGTCCTCGGTCGCGTTGAGATACCAGCCCAGCGTCGTCTCGTTGTCGTGCGTACCGGTATAGACGACCGTGTTACGGACATAGTTGTAGGGCAGGAAGCTGCTGTTGCGCTCGCCGCCAAAGGCGAATTGCAGGATGCGCATGCCGGGGAACCCGAAGCGATCGCGCAATGCCTCGACCTCCGGGGTGATGACGCCCAGATCCTCGGCGATGATCGGGAGGTCGCCCAGTTTGGCCCGGATGGCATCGAAGAAATCGGCATCGGGGCCTTTGACCCATCGGCCGATGACCGCCGTCGGCTCGGTCGCGGGAATCTCCCAATAGGCTTCAAAGCCGCGGAAATGGTCGATGCGCACGATGTCGGCCTGTACCAGATTCATGTGAAGGCGCTGTATCCACCAGCTATAGTTGTTGGCGGCGATCTTGTCCCAGTTGTAGAGCGGATTGCCCCAGCGCTGGCCGGTCGCGCTGAAATAGTCCGGTGGCACTCCGGCCACCACGGCCGGCGATCCGTCTTTGTTCAGATGGAACAGTTCGGGATGGGCCCAAACGTCCGCGCTGTCATAGGCGACGAAGATGGGCAGGTCGCCGACGATCTTGACCCCCTGCCGATTGGCATAGCCCTTCAACTCCAGCCACTGCTTGTAGAACAGAAATTGCTGGAACTTGTGCGAGGCGATCTCATCGGCCAGATCTTTGGACCATTGCTTCATTGCCCGCACTTGGCGCTTGGCGATGGGCTTGGGCCAGGTGTTCCAGACGCCGCCCTCGTTCTCGCCGTGGTGCTGTTTCAGGGCCATGAACAGGGCGTAATCGTCCAGCCAATAGGCTGTGTTCTGGCAGAAGCGATCGAAGGCGACGCGCTGGTCATCGCTGCCATTGGCCAAAAAATAGGCGTGGGCCTGACGCAGTAATTCATTCTTGTATTCGATGACCGGCCCGAAATCGACGGCCGTTGGGGAGAAATCGGGGATAACCTTGACCGCCGCGGCCGGCAGAAAGCCGTCGCTTACCAGCCGGTCGGGGCTGATGAGCAACGGGTTGCCGGCAAATGCCGAGAACGACTGATAGGGGGAATCGCCGTAACCGGTGGGGCCGAGCGGCAGGGTTTGCCAGATTCGCTGTTTGGCGGCCGTCAGGAAATCGACGAAACGATAGGCGTTGTCGCCCAGGTCGCCGATGCCGTAGCGGCCGGGCAGGCTGGTGGGATGCAACAGGACTCCCGCGGAACGTTCGAAATTCATGGGTGAAATCTCCTGTACGATTATTCAATCTAATCGGCCGTCAACCGGCCGCCTTGCCGCGTCAGGGTCTCAGGCTATCCAGGCAAGGTATCTTTTCCCGCACATTGTCCGGCCGGTCGCCGGGATTGTGGACCTGGACCAAAAAGGAAACGCCGCGATGGTCAGTCTCGATGCCTTCCCACATGATCAAGCCGAAACCCTTCGCATAATAGTATTTTTCGAACGGCCGTTCAGCCGGACGGCCACTCACCTCATTATATGCCGCCATGACCACGACGTCGCGCGCTTTATAGCCCAAACCGGGCCTGCCTTCCACATCGGGCAGGGTCAATCGATCATGTATGGCTTCCAGCTTGATCCAGGTGACATGTCGCCCGGACAAATGGGAGTTCATCACGCAATTGCCCTTTCGCCGGCTGACGACCACCACACTGCGGCGATATGCCTGGCCGACCGACATCATGCGTGGAACCCAGACCGTTCCATATCTATCGCCGTCCATTAGTGTATAGAAATTACCCGATCCCGGCGAGGTATCCGTGCCCCGATAAATGAAGCGCTCGTCGGACCACATCTCCTCCCACTCGCTGTTTTTTGTCTGATAGAATCGGGCGCCTTCGCGCTGGGTTTGCATGCGTTGCTGGCCGATTAACGGCCCGTTGGGCATATCAAAAATGTGCTTCATCTCATAGAGGCGGCCGTCCCCGCGCATAAAGGGCAGCATGTCGAACTTTTGAGGTTCATCGACCACCACAATGGAGATGAAGATAGTGGAGCCGAAGAAATCGCCCCGCGGATTGCGCATCCGCCAGCGGCTGATATGGCGACCGTCATCCTCCGGCGCGGTCATTTTGACCGAAACGTTGATCACTCCCTGCGGCCCGACCCCGGCGACTGACACCTGCTTGATCTCGCCCATCTCCGCGCCGCCGACGAAAGCCAGCTCATAGCCGTCGGACCACAGGACCGATCCGGTGTTGCGGATGGCCCAGGTCTTTTCGAACGACGCTCCGGAGCGAATTTCGGCGCCATCCGGGATCGTGACGTGTTCCTCCAGTTGGGCGTCCTCCTGGGCTGAGGAACCGGGAGTGGATGAAACAGGGACGCGGATCTCGATGTACAACAGGTCGCCGAACAGCGTGCCTTCGGCATTGCGGGCGCGCCAAGTGCTGCGCTGGAAACCCGGGGCTAATGGCGCTTGCAGCGGGACCGTGACCTCAATCGTCTCGCCCGGCAAAGTGGCCGGCAGAGGGACGCTGTCCCGCCCGTTCATGTTGTTGTCGGCCACGAAGACAAGCGAATAGCCGGGTCCCCAGGCCGACGACCCGGTGTTGCGAATCTGCCATGTTTTGAGGATACGCTCCCCGGCGATCACGACGGTCTCGTCGGGGAAGGTGACGTCGGTTTCAAAGACGGCGTTGTCGAACGTGCCCAGCCGCACCGCTTCGATTTCCGTGAATAATATGTCGCCGAACGGGGCGCCGTCGGCCGAACGGGGCTGCCAGGTTGAGCGGTGAAA
>JAGOZU010000152.1 GCA_018058545.1 Promineifilum sp.
TTATTTGGTAGTTCAACCCCACAGCCTGATAGTACGCCTTATGCTGAGGCGCGGCGGTTAGGGCAATTATTGGCCGAAGCCGGTCTCGCCGTCGCGACCGGCGGCTACGGTGGGACCATGGCTGCCGTCAGCCGTGGCGCGTCCGAAGCCGGTGGGCGGGTGATCGGCGTCACGTCCAGCCACATGGAGAGATGGCGTCCGATGCCCGCCAATGAGTGGGTCGCCGAGGAGATCAAGCTGGAGAGTCAGACGGAGCGTTTGCTGTATCTCGTGAACCGGTTTCAGGGCATGATCGCACTGCCGGGCGGAATTGGTACGCTGTCGGAGGTCTCCCTGGCCTGGAGTCTGATGCAGACGGACGAGGCGCCTCGGCGGCCGCTGGTGCTCCTTGGCCCACTATGGCGTGAGACAATCCGCACTTTTTCTCAGGAAGAGTATATCCGCCCTCGTGACATGGATCTCATCTATCTGGCGCATTCGGCCGAGACGGCCGTCGGCTATGTGCGGCAACATCTGGCTTCGGCGTAAACAGGCGCAATGGACGATATCATCTTTCTGAAATTAGGCGGCTCCCTGTTGACCGATAAAACGGCGGTCGAAGCGCTCCGATCGGATGTGTTGGAGCGGCTTGCGCAGGAGATAGCCGACGCCAGAGCCGAAAACCCCGGTTTGCGCCTGGTGCTTGGCCATGGCAGCGGCTCATTCGGCCATGTGGCTGGAGCCAGACATGGTACCCGAATGGGGGTGTCCGGCCGTGACCAGTGGTTCGGTTTTGCCGAGGTCAGCGACGCCGCCGCACGCCTGGATCGTCATGTCATCGCCGCCCTGTTGGCGTGTGGCGTTCCGGCCATTGGATTACCGCCCTCCGCCTCAGCCACCGTCACCGATGGGCAGATCACCGGCCTGTCGGTCTCCCCGATCAAGTCCGCGCTGGATGCGGCCCTTGTGCCGGTTGTCTTTGGTGATGTGGCCTTCGACGTCGCCCGCGGCGGCACGATCATCTCCACTGAAGAGGTGATGGATTATTTGACTGCCCAATTGCGGCCGCGCTATCTCCTTCTGGCGGGGGAAACCCCCGGTGTGCTCGACCTGAAAGGGGCGGTTATCCCTCAATTAAGCCGGGCCAACCTGGAAGATTATCTGCCGGCTCTGGGCGGCTCGCGAGGAACTGACGTGACCGGCGGTATGGTCGCCAAGGTGACCGCCATGATCGAGTTGGCTGAATCACTTCACGGACTTTCCATTCGCATCTTCTCCGGCCTTATCCCCGGCCTACTGGGCCGTCTATTGGCCGACCCCGCAATACCTGCCGGTACCCTCATCAGCGATATGTGACACTTATCGCAACTATTTGTGACAAATTTCACTAACGGCTTTGTTTCCTGTATGTCAAAATACAGGTGACTTGAGCACCCACGCCAAGTTCGGCCGATTGTCTGCCTATAGGGGATGATCGGTCATGCCCGAATTTCAATCAAAATCCTACTGGGCTGACCTCGGTCCCGGCGCAGATTATCTCGTGGTCTCATGAGGGACAGGGGGAGCCGATGGGAAAGGAGAGCTATGAATTCGCGGAACGAGAAGATTGAACCACCCTCGGACGATAAGCGTTGGAGAATCGTCCAGGCGACCATGCAACGCAACGGCTTTGCCCGAGATGGGCTGATTGAGACTTTACATACGGTGCAGCAGTCATTCGGATTTCTGGATGACGAATCACTGCGCTTCGTGGCGGCCTCGCTGAACGCCCCACTTAGCCATGTATATGGCGTATCGACTTTTTATCACATGTTTAGCCTCAAACCCGCTGGACGCAATTCTTGCGTTGTTTGCCTGGGGACGGCCTGCTACATCAAGGGTGCCCCAGCGTTGTTAGAGCAGATTGAAAAAGAATATGGCGTATTACGCGGTGAGACGACAGAAGATGGACACCTGTCGCTGATGACGGGGCGCTGTATCGGTTCATGTGGTCTCGCCCCCGCAGCGGTGATCAATGGGCAAATCGCCGGGAAGTTGGACGTTGAGGAAACCATGAAAAGGCTTCGCGTCCTACGAGAGGTGGAAGATGTTCAACAAGCTTGAGGAAATCACCAGTAACGAGAGAGCAAAGGAAGAGCAGTATTCTCATACCATCAATGTGTGTACTGCGGCTGGTTGTGCATCTTCCCAAAGCAACGAGATAAAGGAAGCTCTCGAAAAAGAAGTCAAGGATCACAGTAGGGAAAAGTGGTGCCGGGTTCGTGGGGCCGGTTGTATGGGGCTCTGTGTTGCCGGTCCGCTTATAACTGTTGAACCGGAAAAACCGGATGAAGTTCTCTATCAAAATGTAAAGATAGAGGATGTTGCGGACATTGTTGACTCATTGGGAGGCAAGCCTGTTGAGAGGCTTAGATGCCCGACCGACATACCGTTTTTCACGCGGCAAAAGAAGATCGCGCTGGAGAATCTCGGTCTGATCGATCCTGAGAGTATCGATGAATATATCGCTCGAGATGGTTATGCGGCTTTGATGAAAGCGATTACAGAAATGACTCCGTCTGAAGTCATTGATGAAATCATCGCCAGCGGCTTGCGAGGACGGGGCGGGGGAGGGTATCCAACCGGCCTTAAGTGGACCACTGTTGCCAAATCTGATGATGACACCAAATACATAATTTGTAATGCTGATGAGGGGGATCCCGGCGCGTTCATGGATCGCAGCGTCCTGGAGAGCGATCCGCACCGTATCCTCGAGGGCATGGCGATAGCCGGTTATGCCGTCGGAGCATCCCAGGGTTACGTATATGTACGCGGCGAGTATCCGCTGGCTGTGGAGCGCCTGAAAACAGCGATCCGGCAGGCGCGTCGAGCCAATTTGTTGGGGAGTGGTATTGGTGGAACCCTCTTTAGTTTCCACATCGAGATTCGCCTGGGGGCAGGTGCATTCGTCTGTGGCGAGGAGACCGCTCTCATCGCTTCAATTGAGGGCAAGCGGGGCCAGCCACGACCGAGACCGCCATATCCGGCTGAATTTGGCCTTTGGGGTAAGCCAACGTTGATCAACAATGTTGAGACCTTGGCCAACATCGCTCCCATCATTCGGAACGGTGGCGATTGGTACGCTCAAATAGGCACGGTCAACAGTAAGGGAACCAAGGTCTTCGCCCTTGCCGGGAACATAAAAAATACAGGTCTGATCGAAGTGCCGATGGGCACCACGATCCATGACATTATCTATGAAATTGGCGGCGGTATTTCCGATGGGGGCAAATGTAAGGCGATCCAGACAGGTGGCCCATCCGGAGGATGTATTCCAGTCGACTATTTTGATACTCATGTCGACTATGCATCGCTTGCCCAGTTAGGGTCAATCATGGGCTCCGGCGGCATGATTGTGATGGATGAGAACACCTCTATGGTTGAGGTAGCTCGCTACTTTATGGAGTTTTGCATGACCGAGTCATGCGGGCGGTGCGTGCCCTGCCGGGTCGGTACTGTCCATATGTACAATATTCTGGACAAGTTTAGCCGCCGCGAGGCGACTCCTCATGACCTCGTCCTGTTGGAGAAGCTGTGCGAAATGGTACGCAATACCAGCCTTTGCGGTCTGGGCCAGACCGCGCCAAATCCCGTCCTCAGCACATTGCGATACTTCCGTCAGGAATATCTAGATTGCATGCTCCCTGAACCAGTTGATTCCGGACCTGTGACGGGACATATGGAGGTGGCTCGATGAAACGTCCTTTCAAGACACGTATCAAGACACTAAAAATCGATGGCATCGATGTGGGCGCGCGCGAGGATGAAACTATCCTCGAATTGGCCCAGGAGAACGGCATCTTTATTCCAACCCTCTGCCATCTGGAAGGTGTTCATGATATTGGATCATGCCGCTTGTGCCTGGTTGAGGTGAAGGGCACCGCCAAGCTGCTTCCAGCTTGTATGACTTATGCTGAAGAAGGCATGGAAGTCATCACCAATTCCGAACGCCTGCAGATGTATCGTCGCCAGGCACTCGACTTGTTGTTCTCCGAGCGCAATCATGTCTGCGCTGTTTGTGTTTCGAACGGCAATTGCGAATTGCAATGGATGGCCGGCAAGCTGGGTATATCCCATGTCGGCGTTCCTTATCTGTATCCCGATCTGGCTGTGGATGCCTCCCATCCCTATTACGTTCATGATCCCAACCGGTGCATTCTCTGTACCCGTTGCGTGCGTGTTTGTGATGAGATCGAGGGTGCGCACACCTGGGATGTGATGGGGCGTGGCGTCGAGTGCCAGATCATCAGCGATCTCAACGAGCCATGGGGCCTGGCCGAGAGCTGCACACGTTGCGGTAAATGCGTTCAGGTTTGCCCGACAGGGGCCTTGTTCACCAAGGGCAAAGCCGTGGCTGAGATGAAGAAGCGGCGCGAATTTCTACCCTATCTGCGCTCTATGAGGGAAGGCCGAAATGAGTAATAAACCAACCATGGCTACCGTGTGGCTCGATGGCTGTTCCGGCTGTCACATGTCCTTTCTTGACATCGACGAGCGAATCCTTGATCTGGCGGCCCAGGCTGATCTGGTCTATAGCCCGCTTGTCGATAACAAGGAATTTCCTGAGATGGTCGACATCACCCTCATCGAGGGAGCGGTGAGCAGCGAAGAGGATTATCACAAGATCAAGATGGTGCGCGCTCATACCCGCCTGCTGGTTTCTCTGGGCGATTGTGCGGTGACGGCTAACGTGCCGGCCATGCGCAATCGCTTCACCACTCAGCAAGTGCTCGATCGCGCCTATCTGGAAAATGCAGCCCTCAACCAACAAATCCCGGTCGATGTCATACCGCCGCTGCGCAAGCTCTCGGTGCCGGTGCATCAGATCGTGCCGGTCGATGTGTTCATCCCCGGTTGCCCGCCTTCGGCTGACAACATTTTTTTCGCTCTCACCGAACTGCTGGCCGGACGTATCCCTGATATGCGAACCTTGACTCGCTTCGGGGCCTAAACGAAAGGACGAATGTCATGAGCAAGACAATCACGATTGACCCCGTCACTCGAATCGAAGGTCATAGCAAGATCACCATCCATCTGGATGACTCCGGGCGGGTGGATGCGGCTCGTTTCCATGTCACCCAGTTCCGCGGTTTTGAGAAACTGGTTGAGGGGCGGCCGTTCCATGAGATGCCCTCCCTGACCGCCCGCATATGCGGTATCTGTCCGGTCAGCCATCTCGTCGCCTCGGCCAAGGCTTGCGACGCCCTGATGGCCGTCAAAATCCCGGAGACGGCCGCCAAGCTGCGACAGGTGCTGAACCTGTCGCAGATTCTGCAATCCCATGCGTTGAGTTTCTTCCACCTGTCGTCGCCCGACCTGGTGTTAGGTATGGACGCCGATCCCGCCAAGCGTCATATCTTTGGCGTGGCTGAGCAAATGCCCGATCTCGCCAAGGACGGTATCTGGCTGCGGCAGTACGGGCAGGAAACGATTGCCCTGTTGGCCGGCAAACGGATCCACCCGGCATGGGTCGTCCCTGGCGGGGTGAGCGCTCCACTGACGGAGGACCGGCGCGATACCATCCTGGCCAAGGTGCCGGAGGCGATCATCCGTGTTCGCCGGACGTTGGACTGGTACAAGGAGGTGTTCGGCCATTTCGAC
>JAGOZU010000153.1 GCA_018058545.1 Promineifilum sp.
CAACACCATCCCCGGCGACAAGGGCGCGCTCTCTCCCACCGGCATCCGCATGGGCACGGTCTGGATCAGCCAGTTGGGCTTCGGCCCCGAAGAGGTCGACCTGCTGGCCGAGGCCATCGCCACGGTCCTCAAAGGCGCCCGGCCCTACGTCTCCACCACCGGCAAGCATGAATTGCGGGCGCGAGTCGACTACCGCGCTCTGAAGCACGGCCGGGCCATCGTCCGCCGCCTGCGCAACGTGCCCCCATCGCCCCCCGGCGTGGATGTCTCGATTCGCGGCGACGAGGCCAGGACCTTCCTCAACTACGCCCTGACGAGCGACGTAGCCGCACTGACCGACGGCCAATCGCAAGCGACCCACCTCTACGGCCCCGACCTGGACCTGGACGCGACGCTCCACCGCATCGACGCCGACCAATACGCCCTGCGTTTCGGCCGCAACGAAGACGCGGCCGAGGCCGCCGAGTGGCTGCAAGCTCTGTCCGACGGCTATGCCCAGTTCGATGATGCCTACGCCAAGCTGCCCGGCCCCATCGTCGTGCAGGTCATCCCGCTCGACCTCGGCAAGGCGGTCGGCGCGGCGTTTTCGCGCGTGGCCGAGGCCGTGGCCCGGCTGGGCAACGGCGCCGAAAGCGACGGTAAAACAGCCTTCGCCGACACCAAGCCCTATTTCATCGGCCGAGAACGCCGCCGTCTCACCGACAGCTCCCTGCCGCCCTTCCAATGGACGGAGCCGGTCGACCCGCCGCTCCTGACGACACGCTTGCACGAGACCCACAAAAGCATGGGCGCGCGCATGGTACCCTTCGCGGGGTACGATATGCCGGTCTGGTATACCAGCGTCGGCGAGGAACATGCCGCCGTGCGCGAAACGGCCGGCCTGTTCGACGTGACTCATATGGGCGTCCTGGACGTCAGCGGGCCGCACGCCCTGGATTATCTTGAGACGGTCATCGGCAACGATGTCTCGGCGCTGAGCGTGGGCCAGTCGCAATACGCCCAGTTTCTGCTGCCCGACGGCTCGGTGGTCGATGACCTGATGGTCTATCGCGTCGCCGCCGAGAACTACCTGGTCGTCGTCAACGCCTCCAACAACGACAAGGATTGGGCCTGGCTCAATGCCGTCAACGAAGGGCGCGTCCTCATCGACCCCGATCGCCCGTGGGCGCGCATTCAGCATCCGGCGGTCATTCGTGACTTGCGCGACCCGCACCACGGGGCCGATTGCCGGGTGGACATCGCCCTGCAAGGCCCGCGCTCGGCCGACATCCTCAACACGCTGGCCGGCAACGACCCGACCTTCGCCCGACGGCTGAAGGCCCTTCCCTGGGCGGGCGTCATGGGCGGATCGGGCAATCCCGCCACTCCCGGCGGCTTCGACCTGATCATCTCGCGCACCGGCTACACCGGCGAGCGAATCGCCTACGAACTGTTCGTCCACCCCGATCGCGCCGTGGAGCTGTGGGACGCGCTGCTGGCAGCCGGGGAGCCGATGGGGCTGAAGCCGTGCGGCCTGGCCTCGCGCGACAGCACGCGCACCGAGGCGGGTCTGCCGCTCTATGGCCACGAGATGGCCGGCGAGCATGGCCTCAACCCGGCCGACGCGGGCTTCGGCAGCTTCAACAAGACCTGGAAGCCGTTTTTCATCGGCCGCCGCGCCTTTCTGGAGCATGAAGCCAAGCGTGACAGCGTGGTGGTGCGCTTCCGCATGAACGAGAAGGGCGTGCGACGGCCGGAGCCGGGCGATCCGGTGCTCGACCGTCGCGGCAAGGTCGTCGGCCGCGTCACCAGTTGCGCCATCGACGCCGAGGGCTATCTGCTGGGGCAGGCTTACGTCCCGTTGACCATGAGCGAGCCGGGCACGACGTTCCATATCTACCAGTTGGGTGGCGGCACGCGGCCGATCAAGGCGGTGGAGCGCGTCTCCCTCGGCGGGCGGCTGCCCATGCCCGATCCGGCCACCGTTCTGACGCGCTTCCCGGAGCGAAAAAAGTAGGCAATATCATCCGCGGATAACTATCTGAAACTGACGCGGGGCGACCGGAGATTACCGCCGCCCGTGACGAGGAGTGGAACATGCGACGCGAAGTATTAACATGGTCTGACGTCGACAAACTCATCGATTATCTCGTACCGCAAATTCGCGGGCGGTTCGATTCAATGGTGATCGTCACCCGCGGGGGCATCGTGCCCGGCGGGATGCTGGCCGAGGCGCTGGATATCACCTATATCCTGACCGCGTCGGTGCGTTTTCCGTCCGACTTTCCCGGTATGCAGCCGGAGATTGTCAAGTATGCCATCCCCGAGTTCCTCCAGTTCCCGGACGAAGAGGTCCTGCGCGGCCGCCGCGTGCTGGTGGTCGATGATGTCTGGACGACCGGGCGCAACAGCGTGACCGTCGCCGGCCGCATCGACGCCGCCGGCGGCACCCCCGAGACGTGCGTGCTGCACTACAAGCCGTCCTACTCGCTCTATCCCGGCTTTTCGCCCACCTACTACGCGGCCGTCACCGACGCCTACGTCATCTATCCCTGGGAGCTGGATCGCGGGCCGGAGATTTTGGGTGTGTGGAATTAATGACGAATGACGAATGACGAATGAAAAATGCTTTGCCGCCGGGCGGCTGTTTTCATTCACAATTCATTATTCATCATTGATATGAGCGTCGCTTAAGCCGGACACGTCCGGTCGTTGATGAATCGGCCGGGATGGGCTATCATCGGCCCGTTAACATGAATGCGCCCATGAACCCGGTGACCACTGGGTCCCTGGCGGCGGAAGCCGTCGAACCGTGTCAGGTCCGGAAGGAAGCAGCACTAAGATGTCTCTTCCGGGTGCCCAGGACCACCTGGTCGGTCATCGGGTTCATGGGCGCATTTTCCATTTGATTCTTCTCTCCCTATGCGTCACCGATTCCGAATCGCAATCCTTCTCGCCACCGGTATGTTGGCTCTGGCCGTGGCTTGCCGATCGGCGGCGCCGACCTACACCGTCCGGGACGGCGCGGCGACGATCCCGGTGACCGGCAGTTATGAGACGGTCGGCGAGGTACTCGCCGCCGCCGGTCTCGTGCCCGCGGCCGAGGATGCCGTCGCGCCTCGCCTCGACGCCCCCGCCGATCCGGCCACGCCCATCGCCATCGACCGCGCGGCCGAGATCACCGTGATCGATGCCGACAGCGTGACGACCTACCGGACGCAAGCCGAGACGCTGGGCGGCTTCCTGAGCGAGGCCGGGCTGGCCCCGCCGCCGGGGTCGCGCCTGCTGGCCGACGGCTCGCCGGTCGACCCACAGAATATCGACGCGGCGGCCCTGCCCGTCACCCTCGTCTTCGATCCCTACAAGCGCGTCATCATCACCGACGGCGACCGGCGCTGGGCCTTGCGCACGACCGCGCTGACGGTCGGCGCGGCGCTGCTGGAGTCGGAGGTCAGCCTGGGGGCGCTGGATGACGTCTCGCCGCCGCGCGAAGCCGCCCTGACCGACGATCTGGAGATCGTCGTCGAGCGAGCCGCGCCCTATATCGTCGCTGCCGACGGCCAGACGGTTGAAGTCCATAGTGGCGCGACGATCGTCTCCGGGGTGCTGGCCGACAACGGCATCGCCCTGGGGTCGCTGGATTACACCCGCCCGGCTATCGACGCGACGGTGGCCCCCGGCGACACCATCGAGGTCGTGCGCGTCACCGAACGCATCGACGCCGAGGACGTGGTGATCCCGTTCGAGACAGTCTATGAAGCGGCGGCCGATATGGAGATCGACACGTTGGCCGAACTGTCGGCGGGCAGCAACGGCATGATGCAGCGCCGAATTCGCGTGCTGTTGGAGAATGGCGTCGAGGTCTCGCGCGAGCCGGCGGGCGAGATCATCACCGTGGCTCCCGTCAATCGCGTCCTGCGCTACGGCACCAACATCATCATCCGCACCATCGACACCCCCGAAGGCCCGGTGGAGTATTGGCGCAAGGTCAACATGCGCGTCACCTCCTACACGGCCACGAGCGCGGGCAAGAAACCGGGCGAACCCGGCTACGGCATCACCGCCAGCGGCGTGCAGGCCGGCACGGGGGTCATCGCCGTCGACCCCAAGGTCGTCCCTTTTCGCAGTTATCTCTACGTGCCCGGCTATGGCGTGGGCTTCGCCGGCGACACGGGCGGCGGCATCAAGGGACGCTTCATCGATCTCGGCTATGACGAAGATGAGTACCAGTCCTGGCACAGCTTTGTGGATGTCTACTTCCTCGGCCCGCCGCCACCGCCGGACGAAATCCGCTGGATTTTACCCTAATCACTCATTTTTCACGTTCGTTTCATGTGACCTCTCCCCCCTCTGTGGCATGATTGCTTCGAGGGTCGTCTGCGCATTGTCGGCGACCCTTGCCTGTTTGCCGGCGGCGCGACCACCGGTTCAGGCTACCCCGCACCGATGGCCCAGACCAAATAAAAGCAGTCGAGTATTGGAGAGGAAAACAATCATGACACATATCATCGAACGATTCGCCGGCCGTGGGATGCGAACGAAGGTTGGGTTGTCGGTCGCCATTCTGATGGTTTTTCTGGTGCTGATGAATCGCGCGGCCGCCCAGGACGGCGAGACCGTGCCGACATTCACCATCGAGAACGTGGTCGTCGATGGCGGCGTCACCATCCTGGCCCAAAACTTCCCCGCCAATCAGGAATTCGTCGTCACAATGGGCCCCATCGGCACGCTGGGTATCAACGGCACGCCGGTGGCCATCACCCACTCCGGGCTGCTGGGCGCGTTCTCGGCCACCTATCCCATTCCGCCCAATCTGGTTGGCGCGCGGCAGATCGCGATTCGGCTGCAAAGCCCGCAGGGATATTTCAGCTACAACTGGTTCTGGAACAATATGAGCGAGCCGGCTCCGGCCCCCATTCCCACCATCTCCATTGATTCGGTGAACATCAACCAGACGGTCACCATCCGCACCCATAACTTCCCGGCCGACAGGACATTCCTGGTGACGATGGGCCACATGGGGACCCTGGGCATCAACGGCACGCCGGTGGGCACGTTCTACTCCGGCGCAGGCGGCGAGATGACGGCCACTTTCCCCATCCCGGTTTTGCTGAAGGGGCTGGAACGGATCGCCATCCGCACCCAGAGCGACCCGTTCTATTCCTACAACTGGTTCAACAACCAGACCGAGCCGCTGCCGACGCCGACCTTCGCCATCTGCGGCGTGTTGCGTGACGACGTTGTGGTGATTCGCACCGATCCCACCTTCCCGGCCAATCGAACATTCGCCGTGATGATGAACTACATGGGCACACTGGGGGTCGACGGCTACATAGTCGGGAGCTTCAACACCGGGCCGTCGGGGGTCGTCACCGCCACCTATCAGATTCCGTCCGGCATGCGCGGCCTCGACCAGATTCATATTCGGGCCGAGGAAGTCGGCGGTCCGTTCTTCAGCTATAACTATTTCGACAATCAGACGGCCGTCTATTGCTCGCCTTAACGGTGGGGCGGGTTTATTGGATATTTACAAATGAATCATGGGTACCGTAGGGGTCAGGC
>JAGOZU010000072.1 GCA_018058545.1 Promineifilum sp.
GCGTTGAATAACTTCATCATCGGCCTGGTTAGCAAGTTGGGCTTCACCAATCTTGCATTTGCCCAACGTGTGTTTGACGCAAAACTCACCATGTCCCTCGCTTTGCTCTGACTTTGGAAATGCCCTGGACAGCCGGCGCTGGTTTTGGCACGGTCGCGGGCAGTGGCGAGATCGCCATAATTCATTTATGCTTGAATCAAAGGCGCGTCATTCTTTGATCCGCCACTGACAAGCGTCCACGAATTTTTCATATTGCCGATTTCGATAACCATCAGGAGAGCCATGACGAAAGAACTGCGATTTGACGGCCGCGTGGCCATTATCACCGGCGCGGGAGGCGGGCTGGGCCGAGCCTACGCCTTGCTTCTCGCCTCGCGCGGGGCGAGCGTCGTCATCAACGATCTGGGCGGCGGCATGCACGGCGAGGGTGCGAGCCAATCGGCCGCCGATCGCGTGGTCGACGAGATTATGGCCGCCGGTGGTGAAGCCGTAGCCAACTACGACTCCGTCGAGCATGGCGAGCGCATCGTGCAGACGGCCCTCGACCAGTTCGGCCGCGTCGATATCCTCATCAACAACGCCGGCATCCTGCGCGACACCAGTTTCCACAAGATGACCGATGAGGACTGGGAGAAGATCTACCGCGTCCACCTCTACGGCAGCTACAAGGTGACCCATGCCGCCTGGCCCCACCTGCGCGACCAGGGCTACGGCCGCATTGTCAACACCAGCTCGGCCGCGGGCCTCTACGGCAACTTCGGCCAGGCCAATTACAGCAGCGTCAAGCTCGGCCTGGTCGGCCTGGCCAACTCGCTGGCCGTGGAGGGCCAGAAGCGCAACGTCCTGGTCAACAGTATCGCCCCGCTGGCCGGGTCGCGCCTGACGGAGACGATATTGCCGCCGGAGATGATCGCCGCGCTCAAGCCGGAGTATGTCGCGCCGCTCGTCGCCTGGCTCTGCCACGAGGACAACGCCGACACCGGGGAGGTCTTCGAGGTCGGCGCGGGCTGGTTCTCGCGGGTGCGCTGGCAGCGCAGTCGGGGCGTGTTCCTGCCGCTCGGCCGCCCGCCGACGCCGGAGGATGTGGCCGAGCGTTGGGACGAAATTCATGATTTCAGCGACGCCACCTACCCGGAGACGCCGATGGACTCGTTCGCGCCGGTGGTGGAGAATTTGCAGAGGAGCAGGGAGGCAAGAGAGCAGGGGAGCAGGGGAGCGGAGGAGCAGGGGAGCATAGGGGCGGCGGCGGAAAGCGGGCCGTTGTCGGCCGTCGGCTATCCCTTCGAGCCAAAATCCGTCACCTATGATGAGGGTGATTTGAGTCTCTACGCCCTGTCGGTGGGAGCGGCGGTTGACCCTCTCGATCCGGCCGAGTTGCAGTTCGTCTATGAATTGAGCCGCGATGGGTTCAAGGCGCTGCCGACCTATGCCGTCACCTTTCCGTTTTCGCTGTTGTGGCAAATCACCGCCGTGCCGGGGCTGAGATTCAATCCGGCGCTGCTGCTGCATGGGGAGCAGTACCTGGAGCTGAAACGGCCGCTGCCCACCAACGCCACCGTCACCAACACGGCCCATATCGCCAACATCTACGACAAAGGCTCCGGGGCGCTGGTGCTGCTCGACGTGCACACGGCCGACGAAAAAGGGGAGGCGATCGCCTACAATCAGGTGTCGCTGTTCATTCGCGGCATGGGCGGCTTCGGCGGCGAGCGTGGGCCTTCGTCGACGGCCATCCCGTTGCCCGACCGCGCCCCCGACGTCGTGCACCGCCAAAAGACGAACGCGAATCAGGCCCTGCTCTACCGGCTGGCCTCGGGCGACCTCAACCCGCTGCATGCCGACCCCGCTTTTGCCGCCGCCGGCGGCTTCGACCGGCCGATCCTCCATGGACTGTGCACCTTTGGCTTCGCCGGGCGCGCGGTGCTGCGACACTTCGCCGGCAACGATCCGGCCCGTCTCGGGAGCATCCGCTCGCGCTTCACCAGGCACGTCTTCCCCGGCGAGACGATCGTCACCGAGATGTGGGCCATCGACGGCGGCAAGGTGCTCTTCCAGTGCAAGGCGGCCGAGCGGGACGAGATCGTGCTATCCAACGGCGTCGTCGAACTGCGGTAGCAGACGCTACCTGTAGAACAAGCTGTCAGCTTGTTAACCGCCTGTAATATGGCCGGTTGAAGGCCCGCAATCTGTCAGCTTGTTGACCGCCTGTAATTTGGCCGGTTGAAGGCCCGCAATCTGTCAGCTTGTTGACCGCCTGTAATTTGGTCGGTTGAAGGCCCGCAAGCTGTCAGCTCGTTGACCGCCTATAATTTGGTCGGTTGAAGGCCCGCAATCTAACAGATTGCGCTACAGCAGTTAGATATTGGAGAGTACTTTGGAAAAGCTCGACCTTCGCAAACAATACAAGCATCTGTTCAGCCCATCTGCCAAAAAGATTGAAGTTGTTGACGTGCCGCCCTTGCAGTTCGCGATGGTGGACGGCCATGTGGCCGCCGGAGAAGGACCGGGCGATTCGGCCGACTTCCTGGAAGCCGTCGCCGCGCTCTACGGCATCAGCTACACCCTCAAGTTCATGGTCAAGAAGCGGCCGGACAACCCGATCGACTACCCCGTGATGTATCTCGAAGGGCTATGGATGACCGAGTCGTACGGCTATGACATCCACAAGCGAGATGCGTTAACCTTCACGGTCATGATCATGCAACCCGACGTGATCACCCCGGAATTGTTCGAGGAGGCGCGGGAGCGGCTACTGAAGAAAAAGCCCGGCCCCGGCCCGGCACGCCTGCGGCTGGAGACGTTCCACGAAGGCCCGGCGATCCAGACCATGCACATCGGCCCCTATGCCACCGAACCGGAGACGGTGGCCCGGATGAACGCCTTTGCCCAGGAGCATGGATACACCGTCCACGGCCGCCACCATGAAATCTATCTCGGCGACCCGCTAAGGGCCGCACAGGAGAAGTTGAAGACCATTCTGCGACATCCGGTTTTGGGACAGAATTAGACCACAAAGCGCAAGGTTGAATGTGCTAGAATATACTCAACGATTTGCCTGAGTTGGCCCAAGGCCGACACGGATTACGACCCGGATTGAGGCGGAGAGACACGATGAACGTTCATGAGCTTGTCGTCGAGATGAAACTGCTGGAAAGGCGGCTTACCCTGTACGAGGAAAAATACGGCATTTTGAGCCAGGATTTTTACGACGCCTTGATGAGCAATCAGCTTGAGCGTTATGACGAATATGACGAAACCCGCACGGATTTCAGCCGGTGGAAGGGCATCTATGAGACGTGGCAGCGACGTAAGCAGAAGTATGACGCTCAAATCAGAGAGCAGGGCATTACCGAATCACTGCGACTCCAGCCAGCCTATTAATGACGACCGCCAATCCGCTGGAATCACTTGCCGACTATAGCCGATTTATAGCCGAGTTATTGGATCGACCCGGTATCCTGGATTCGACATTGACCGTCTGGTCCGCCAGTCCATTTACCGGCATTGCCGAGGGCGAACTGTTCTTTGTGAACGGATTTCGTTTACGGATGCGGGAAGAACTTGATTTCGATGAGGGACTGATCGCATCTTACGGCTACGAAGCATATCGAGGGACAGAAAAGCTCTATTGGTATGATGACTTCCCTCACCCGAATGACCCCACGTTGGCATCCACCTTCCCGCATCATAAGCATGTACCGCCCAATATCAAGCGAAATCGCATCCCTGCGCCTGGGATAAGCTTCACAACCCCCAACTTGCCTCAAATCATTCGGGAACTGGAAGAATTGACAGGCGATAATGATTCTTGAAAGCTTACCTGTGGATACGGAACCGGACGATGGACCGGCATTCATCCCCGGAGGCATGCCCCGTTGAGTAGCAATCCTGTCGTCTTCTATCATATCCCAAAGTCAGCCGGGACCACACTCAACAGCATTCTTCAAAAGAATTACCCGCCGGAGAATCTCGTCGAGTGCGGGATCAACACCCAGGAATTCATGGCCGACCTGAAGACCTGGCCTCCGGAACGACTGGCGCAGATCCGCCTCCTGCAAGGACACTTTCCGTTCGGCATCCACGAACTCCTGCCCGGACGGCCGCAATTCTTCACCATCCTGCGCGATCCGGTCGAGCGGGTCATCTCCTACTACCATCACGCCAGGCGTGAGCCTGCCCATTATCTCCACAACCTGATCCATGATAACAACTGGACGCTCATGGATCTGCTGGAGAGCCGTCTGCCGTTGATGATGAACGACGCGCAGGTGCGCCTCATCTCGGGAGCCTTCGAATCGCCCCCTTTTGGCAAAGTTGACGAGGGCCATCTGGAACGCGCCGTGGCCAACCTCCGGACTTTTGAGGTGGTCGGCCTGATGGAGGAGTTTGACCTGACTTTGCTGCTGCTGCAACGGGCGTTTGGCTGGAGGAAGATCGGCTACCGGCCGGTCAACGTCGGCGACGACCGGCGCCGGACCGAAGCCCGCGCGGCCGAGACGCTCTCAACGATCCGGCGATACAACCGATTGGATGCCGTCCTCTATGAGGAGGCCCGGCGGCTGCTGGCCGAGCAA
Organism: Promineifilum sp.; assembly: GCA_018058545.1. Classification (GTDB taxonomy): domain Bacteria; phylum Chloroflexota; class Anaerolineae; order Promineifilales; family Promineifilaceae; genus Promineifilum. The sequence continues at coordinate 4,575 of JAGOZU010000072.1, forward strand.
GCCGCGGCCGCCGGGCCTATGCTTCGCCCACGCTTGTGGGCCTTTCGCCTCGGCAATCGCCTGGCCGGTCTTCGCTATCTGCCGGTCAGGTCCATCTTGCGTCAACGCCTCACAAAGGGCAGATAAACCTTGCCTCCCTGAGGGACGCCGCTCAGGTAGAGCGTCACGCTTGTCTCACGCAGCAACTCACCGCCGGGACCAAGAAGTTCGGCGCGTATAACGACCGCGCCCGCGCCGCCGGCCGCCTTGATAAACGTGGCTTTCATCTGACCATCCTTGTTTGTGGCTCCCTCGAAGGCGTCACCACCGGCAATGGTACCCTGGTCGCCGGCGTCGTCACTGACGCTGAGGCGCACTGTCTCGCCGGGCGAGGGATCACCGTAGAGGTCGCGCACAGTGACGGTCAGCGATGACTGATTGGTATTGCTCAGATCGATGGGCGACGCGGCCACCTGAATGTTGGCCGCCGAGGGTTCCGCCAGTTCGATAGCCGTCTCGGCCATCAACCCGCCTTCGGCCAAGGCGCTGAGGGTGGCCGTGCCCGGGATGGTTCCCGCGGTGAAGATGATCTTCAAGCGGCCGTCCTCATACATGCCGGTCGGCAGCGTGTACGTGCCGCCGGTCACGGTCAGTTCGCCGCTGAACGGGCCGGAATAGCCGACGCTCTGGCCCAGATCGTCGTAGAGATTAAGAGTCAGCTCGACCGTGTCCGTGCCGTTGGGGCGGATGGGTCCGACCTGCCGGTTATCGAACTCAATGGCCGCTATCGGCCGGAGCAACGCCACCCGGGCGGCGGCCGAGTTGGTGATGGAGCCGTCCCACATCTCAGTCAGAGTCATCGTTACATCGCCCATTTCGCCGAGCGTCTGGTCGCTCAAATCCCGACCGGCATACGCATAGGGATAGCCTGTTTGCCCCGCCCCGATGCAGATGCCTGAGTTGATGTAGGGCGAGTTGATCCACCAGCCATCAGGTACGGCGAATTCGACGGCGTAGCAATGCTCCACGGTGTCCTGATTCGTCGCGGTGAAACCGACGTATGCACCGCTGGCATAGAAACCTTCAACATAGGGCGGGTCCGCTGTGACGACCAGCGGCTGGAAATTGTAGGGAACAGGGTCGGAGCGTTTGAATTCCACGCCGTTGATTACTCCCTCAACCCAAAGGTAGGCCGCGCCGATGCCCGGCGGGGTGATCAGATTGGAGCCAAAGCGTCCGTCCCCTGCCTCGTCGTCGCCGTGGGCGCCATCGTCATAGAAGGAGAACTCATTGCCCCACGCCGCCCCAGCCGGGGTCTGGAGCCGGCCGGCCAGTTTACCATCAGCAGTGGTTCGCCCCATGTCAACCACAAACCGGTGGGCGGTCTTCGATGAGAGCGTGTGATTGCCGGGGCTGGAGGCGTTCAGGTCGCTGGCGGCCAGGGCGTTGAAGGAGAACGTGCCGCTGCCGCTGGGGCCGACAGCGACGATGGCCTTGTAGACGCCACTTTCGCCGTTGGTGTTCACCTGCACAAATTGGACCATATTGTCGCCCGGCTTGTTGTTGACCGTGAGGCACTTGACGTTGGCCGTGTCGGCGCAGTTGACGGCCGCGCCGTCGGGACGGGTGACGACCATCGGCGCGAAGTCGCCGCTGTAGCCGGTCTGCATGAAGATGACGCTCTCGATGAGCGGATCAACATCGACCTCGTAGGTCTTCGACGGCTGCGGTGGCGCGGGTGTGAACTTGTAGCCCATGCCGGAGTAGGCGCCGTTGAGGTCGTTTTTACTGACGATGACATTGTTGCCGGGGAAAAACAGAGAGTCCACCAAACCGATCTCGGCCGTGGCTGCTTCCTGCTTCAAGAGCGCATATTGAAAGCGTATCTCGCCCGTCTGATGATTCAGCCACACCTGATAGGCTCGGCAGCCGGTATTTCCGCCGCCGTAATTGGCCCACCCCTCCGTGGAGAGAATCATCCACTCGAAGGCGTAGTTGGCGTAGTAAAGGCGAACCTGCGGCCCCCAGGTGTCGGGCAATCCGCAGGTAGCGGCTTGGGCCGACGCGGCGGACGCGAGGGCGGGCGGCTTGGGAACGTATACCCAACTCAGATCGGTATCCAATAGCTCCACGTATTGGGTAAAGAGAAACTGACAGAACTGCGGATCAACAAGGCAAGGATTCATCACGATGTAGCCATCTTCCGAGACATCCACAACAGATGTTTCCTCCCCATAGAAAGAGAAGGGGGTATCGAGGTTGACGCGCAATGGCGTGGTGCCGACCTGTCCCTTATCGGTTCCCAGCCCGTTGGCCGGGAACCATTGGTACTCCCACGGCTCCAGGCGATCCCAGCGGTAGGTATAGCCGGTACTCACATAGTCACTCCACTTCCCCGCGCCGGCGGTGTGGCTCAGTTGGGCACGCACCATGTCCACAGCGTTGGCCAGCTGGTCGGGAGCCACATAGATGAACTGGCCGCCGCTGAGCAGGGCAGTCAGCATGTAAGGCACGATGCCGCTGGATGGCGAGCCGTCGGCGGCCACGCCGAGATAGGTGCGTTCCTGGCCGGTCACATCGTTCTGATTGCGAGCGGGCGAGCCGCAGCCGCCGAGCAGGACGATGGACGCCCGCAAGCGCTGGTTGTTGAGCGCCTGCCGCAACGTCTCCGGCCGAATCGTATCGGCGCTATCACCATCAGTATAGAGCCAGGCCTGGCCATCGAATTTGCCGGCGATGGCTTGCGACAGCGCACCGAGACCGGGCACCGGGCAGCCGGCATCCGCGCCGTTGGCGGCAATGCCGTTCACGGCGGGCATGACCGTATTGGCGAAGAACTTGCCTTCGACAGTCGGGCTAACGGCCGAGCTGCCCGCGTTGAAGGTATAGATGTTGAACTCCGTGCCTTGCGGGACGGGAGCCAGATCGCTCACCTGCTCGCCGATGATCGTCTTGACCGTGTTTATCTTGCCCGCGGCAGCCATGCTGCTGCTGTTATCGACGACCATCGTCACCTGATCCCACCAGCGGTAGCTGAGTGGCGGGACGGCCAGGGCCCCATTCGTTGAATTGGCATCCAACGGGCCGGTATCGCCCTGCTGATCAGCCGAACCCTGACTGACGAACCTGCCGCCTCCCGGAGCCGGCGGCAAACTGGCCAGGGTGATGTTGGCGTTCTGCACGATCGTCGCCGCCGTGGCCGCGTCGGTCGGCAGGCCCAAATTGCGCCATACTTCCACGAAGCGACGCGCATCGCATTGGGTGTTGTTCTTAAAGTCGGCCGTGGTATAGATGCGTTGGGAAACGGCATGGCCGTGACTGACCGTATCCTGACCGTCGTTGGTCGTGTCGTGGAAGTCCCAGAGCATGGCGGCGACGGCTCCTTCATCGGTGTCGGCCGCCGTGACGCCGCGCATATTTTCCAGGTCGACCACCGGCCCGCTGGGATCGACATAGAAGTTGATCGACGCCGAGCCGGGCATGATCGTCCGAGCCACGGACTGGTAGTAGTCGGGGTACCCCTCGCCCCAGGCCAACCGCGTGGCATTTGCGCCCGCGTTGACGCCGGGCAGCGAATGCGCCCCGCCGGGGTTCTGATAGCAACTGAACTGGTGATCGGCGAAGTGGCCCCATTCATGGATGATGACCGAATCGTCCCATTCATCGGTGCTGGATGGATCGTCCGCGATGACAATGGCCGTGCGAGATCTGGTGTAAAACGAGCCGGTTCGCCCCTTGCCGCCCTGCCAAAAGGCGGTGACGGTCCGATCCATAACGGGTGAGTTGGCCGTATTGTTGTTCCAGTAGCGCCAGCCATAATAAAGCGCATCAGCGATGTTGAAGACGGAGGCTTCGGTCTGGCCGATTTTATACACGGTCAGGTCGAAATCGACATCGCCACCTTCCGAGTCGATAGTGCCCGAATCCCAGCAGTAAAGTTCCTGATCATCAAGGTCTTTAATGGCAGCGATCAGGTTATTGCCGTCGCGCACCTCGGCGCAGACGCGGAAGTACAGCTCCAGTTCGTCATTGAGGAACCCGTCATCGTCACAAAAGTTAAAGCTGAAGTTGCCGGTCGCACTGGTGACAGTGTAACCGTAGGAGTCGTCGGAGAAGGTGTCCTCCTCGCGCATCTCCACCAGGATGTGGTGAACGGGCACGGCCGACCCCTGCTGGTTCTGGTAATTCCCTGTATAGCGCGGCACGGCCGGGGCGGGCGATTCGGGGACGACCGTCGCAAACGGCATACGGTTCTCGCGGGTCAGGATGCCGTGGACGCTGAAACAGCCGGTGGCCGCCCGGTCGATTGGGCCGCTTGTTGCCCGGCCGGACTTGTCGATGGTGGGCCGGACGCTCGGCGGTTCGTATACCGGCGTGCGCGGGTCGAGGTCGGAAGCGATCGGCGCGCCGGGGCCGGTGGTGAAGAACAACACGCCCAGCGCGGCGAGAGAAGTGGCGTCGTTGGGGAAGTAATAGGCCTTGGCGCGCACCTGATAGGTGCTTGCGTCGTCGAACCGGACGCGGCGGGTGGTCGTAACCACTTCACCGGCGGCCGCCGGCCCTAATTGTTCAAAGGCAGGGCCATCGAGCAACTCGCCGCCGTCGGGCAGTTCCCACTCAACGTAGACGTCCGGCGCGGATCGCAGCGGGCGGGCGCTCAGGGTCAGGGTGACGATTCCGCCGGGGGCGGGGGCGGCGTCGGCCGCGAGGGTCACCTCGATGCCGTTATAGGCGCTGCCGGCCCGGTCGACAAGGGTAGAAGGAGCTTGCGCCACTATCGGCGCGGAGCGAGCGGCGGATGGCAAAACAAACGCCGCAACGAACAATATGGCAAAAGCGAGAACAGGAGCGATCTTCTTCATTGTTCCCTCGGGCTTCATTGGCCCTGTTCAATTTGTATTCGATTTTCCAGATAAAAGACGGTTTGCATATTAGCAAGACGCAAGGGAAATTGCAACAGGCAGCCAAGTCATGACATTCCTCTAATCAAAAGGTGATATTTGTCATCTACTGACATGGCGGTCCAGTGGGTTTAATCTGCCTAATACATGGCGATGGGTGTTGCAAAACTCATCGCCGGTATCCGTTACGGCTGGGGGCTGATTTGGCAACCCACCAATCACGCGATTTGAACCTGAAGTTGTTTGGAATTTGGAGAAATTATGATGAGACGAACCTCACCTCTATTCTTGTTGGCAGTAGCTGCCTGTGCAACGTTCTTCCTTGTTGCTTGCGCATTGGAACCGGAAGTCGAGCAAGCGACCCCGGTCGGAACTATTCAAGCCACTGAGATTAACCGGGATATATTGAAGATTTTCGGCACTCTGCCCGAGGAAGCCACGCCAACCGATTATGAGATGACCGACGAGCTAACTGACCTGGGTCGCATGCTGTATTACGAGCAGCGCATATCGGCCACGGGCAATATGTCGTGCAACACCTGCCACGGCCTGAACAACTACGGTATCGACGGGTTGCGCTTTTCCTTCGGCCACACCGGAAATCCCGTCGGCCGCAATTCACCCAGCGTGTATAATGCGGCGCTGCATGTCTCCCAGTTTTGGGATGGACGCGCTGCGACCGTTGAAGAACAGGCCAAAGGCCCCATCCTGGCCAGCGGAGAAATGGGGATGCCCAGCGGCGACAAGGTTGTTGAAGTGCTCAAGTCAATCTCCGGTTATCTGCCCTATTTTGAAGCCGCCTTTCCGGGGGAAGCCGACCCCATCAACTACGATAATGTCGGCATAGCAATCGGCGCCTTCGAACGTCGCCTGATGACTCCGGGACGATTCGATGAGTATCTGGCCGGCGACGAGACAGCGCTGACCGAACGGGAGAAGGCCGGGTTGGCGTTATTCATCAATACCGGCTGCATCGGCTGCCACAGCGGCCCAACGCTTGGCGGCAACAGCTATGCCACCATCGGTTCGCTTGAACCTTACACGACGAACGATCTGGGCCGGTACGCAGTGACCGGCAACGAAGCCGAGAAGTTTGTCTTCAAGGTGCCGAGTCTGCGCAATGTCGCCGTTACCGGCCCCTACCTGCATGACGGCAGCATCCCCACAATGGAGTCGATGGTGCAATTGATGGTTCGCCATCAGCTCGGCAGGGAACTCACCAGCGACGAGGTTGACACCATGGTTGTCTTCCTGCGTTCGTTGACCGGCGAGTTGCCGTCGGAATATACGGCCGAACCGGAACTCCCGCCCAACGATTAACCTGTTTCAAGACCTCACCCAAACAATAAAAAGACCCCGGATCATTTCAGGATCCGGGGTCTTTTGTTTCAATGAAACGATCGACCAACCCGATCGATCGTTTTCAGACGATCGCTGTTTCTCAATCGTCTCTACAACTCGGAGCTACACATCCAGGTTCCGTACTTCGCCCGCGTGGGTGGTGATGAACCGGCGGCGTGGCGCGACCTCATCGCCCATCAGCATGTCGAACGTGCGATCGGCCACGACGGCGTCCTCGACCGTGACTTGCAGGAGCGTGCGCACCTCGGGATCCATCGTCGTCTCCCACAGCTGCTCGGCGTTCATCTCGCCCAGACCCTTGTAGCGCTGGACGCTCATCTTCTGGCCGTTGAGCCGCTTGATGAGCGCTTCCCGCTGGGCCTCGGTATAGGCATAGGAGATCTCCTTGCCGTGTTTCACCGCGTAGAGAGGCGGCTGGGCGATGTAGAGATGGCCGTTCTCGATGAGCGTGGGCATGTAGCGGAAGAAGAAGGTCAGCAGCAGGGTGCGGATGTGGCTGCCGTCCACGTCGGCGTCGGTCATGATGATGGTGCGGCCGTAGCGCAGATTGCTGAGGTCGAACGACTCGCCGATGCCGGTGCCAAGGGCGGAGATGAGCGCCTTCACCTCGTTGTTAGCCAGGATTTTGTCCAGCCGGGCGCGCTCGGTGTTGAGGATCTTGCCGCGCAGGGGCAGGATGGCCTGGAAGTGGCGGTCGCGACCCTGCTTGGCCGTGCCGCCGGCCGATTCACCCTCGACGATGTAGAGTTCCGCCCGGGCCGGATCGCGTTCGGAGCAGTCGGCCAGCTTGCCCGGCAGCGTCAGGCTGTCGAGGGCGCTCTTGCGCATGACCAGCTCGCGGGCGGCCTTGGCGGCGTCGCGGGCGCGGGAGGAAGTGAGGCAGCGGTCGATGATGCGCTTGGCCTCGCGCGGGCTTTCATCCAGGAAGGTCTGCAGCGCCTCGCCCAGCACGGCCGATACCTGCCCGGCCACCTCGGCGTTCATCAGCTTGACCTTGGTCTGGCTCTCGAATTGCGGATCGGGGTGCTTGATGCTGACGACGAGCGTCACGCCCTCACGGGTGTCATCCGAGGAGAAATTCTTGTCCTTCTCCTTCAGGAAGTTGTTCTTGCGGGCGTAGTTATTGACGACACGGGTCAGCGCGGTGCGCGCGCCGGTCAGATGGGTGCCGCCGTCGGGCGTATTGATCGTGTTGGCAAAGGCAAACTCGGAGATGGCCACCCCATCGGTATATTGCAGGGCCACCTCGATATCGACGTTATCCACTTCCTTGTGGGCGTAGATGGGATCGTGGAGCGTCTTGCGGTTCTGATTCAGATAGCGGACGAACGAGCGCACGCCGCCCTCGAAGTAGAAATTCATCTCCCGCCCGGGGCTGACGCGCTCGTCGGTCAAGTGGAGGAAGACGCCGCTGGTGATGAAGGTGATCTCGCGGAAGCGCGTGACCATCATCTCAAAGCGATAGTGGTTGTCCTCGGTGAAGATGGTGGGATCGAACTTGAACGTCGTGGTGGTGCCGGTGGCTTCGTTCTTTTTCAGCGGGCGAATCTTTTCGACCGGCGTGACGGGGATGCCGCGCTCGTAGCGTTGCTTCCAGACGGCGTTGTCGCGCTTGACTTCGACCTCCATCCACTCGGAGAGAGCGTTGACGGCCGCCGCGCCGACGCCATGCAGACCGCCCGACACCTTATAGGCTGCGTTATCGAACTTGCCGCCGGAATGGAGGCTGGTATGGACCACCTGCAGCGCGGAGACCTTCTCGGTCGGATGCTCGGCCACGGGGATACCGTAGCCATTGTCGCTGATGCTGACGCTGGAGTCGGGATGAATGGTGACCTCGATGCGATCGCAGCGCCCGGCCAGGGCTTCGTCGATGGAGTTATCGACGATCTCGAAGACGAGGTGGTGCAAGGCTTTGACGTCGGTGCCGCCGACGTACATGCCGGGGCGGCGGCGCACCGCTTCAAGCCCCTTCAGTACCTGGATATTGCCGGCGTCGTAGGCGACTGGCGCTGTATTGTCGTTTTGCTTGGTCTTGGCGGTCATAGTTACTGCTTCACCTGATCCAAATTGTTAGTGGGTTGCGCATTCCGGAGAAACGCGGCGTAACGGTCGCGATAGAAAATGAACATGGCGGCGATGAGCGCGGTGCTGATATAGGCATGGGCCAGAAGATTGATCCCCGTCACCCACGTGCCTGAATCGGCCGACAGCAGGAGCGCCTCCAGCAACCGGCGAATCAGAACGACGACGAACAGCAAGCTCAGGGAGGTGGGAAGATTGGCGCGGAACAGGCGCACACTCTCCACCAGGACTTGCGGCAGGGAGCGGGGGTTGAGCGTCATCCCCTGGGGGGTATAGCTCATAAACATCATCACCCAGATGACCAGCATCAGCCCGCCCAGGATAAAGAGGGTGCCGATGGCCTGGCTGAGTAATGACAGGAAGCCGGCCAATATCGTCACGGGAAAGACAATGAGCATGACCAGAAAGAGGAACAGGGCGGCCAGCCCCATCAGGCGAAGCCAGGTGCGGGCGGTTCGCCGCAGAAAGCCAATCGGTGTGAAGGGAGCTGTCTGTCCCATGGCCGACGCGGCCGTTCGTCGCAGCGCGTAGGCGATCAAACTATAGTAGACCGCCGTCAGCAGCAAGCCGGCCAGGGTGAACAGCACCAGATAGCCGAACCAGGCCCCCAAGCCGTCGCGGACGATGATTTCGGGCTGGATGGGCGTCTTTTCGGGGGTAAGTCCGGTCATCAACGCGGGCACGCCCATGCCGGAGACGCTCAGATAGGTGAAGTGATTCAACCGCCCGGCGGCGGCCTCCAGCAAGGGCAGCGGGTCAATCGGCATAGTCTGCACGGGCATCTGCGCGGCGATGGATTCGATGAGCGGCTGGAAGCTGAGGCGCGGCCCCAACCACAGGAAAAAGTCGAGCGCGGCCGGAATAAGCGCCAGCCACAAGTAGCGCGTGGTCAGCTCGAACCCGGCCGAAAGCGTAGAAAAGACGCCCGGAAGCGTCGTTGTTGTACTCTGTTTCTGCATCATACGTAACAGAGTGATTATACCACATCTGTTCTATCGGGTCGATGCGGCGGTGGTTACGCGGCCGTGAGGTTGTGGCTAATTCAGTGCAAGCTGAATCACTCCTCCCGGTCGGCAAACAGCTCAGCCTCATGGCGCAGCCGCTGGATGAAGTCGGCGCTTTTCAGGTCGCGCTCCAGGATGTGGACCAGATAGTCGTGGATGATGCGCTCGATCTCGTGCAGCACCGCCGGACGCAGGCGCAGTTGGCCGACGACATCCCACGGCCGCGACTGCAAATAGCGCATCACCTTCACCCCTGCGGCCGAGATCGGCCGCGCCCGCGGATCGGCCGCCCCACAGTTGGCGCATAGCAGTCCGCCCAGCTCGACGCTGAAAAACTGATCCTCTTCCCGGATGGCTTCCCCACAATGGAGGCAATTGAACAGCCGTGGCTGGAAGCCGGTCAACGACAGCAAGCGGAGTTCATAGTAGCGCGCCGGCAGCAGAAGCTCCCCGGCCGGAACTGTGGCGAACCAGCTCAACCCGGCGGCCAACAGGTCGTAGATATCGCGATGGGGATCGTCATCGACGGTGAAGCGATCCAGCAACTCCACGGCATAGGAGGCATACGTGGCGCGCAACAGATCATCCCGTAGCGCGGGGTAGGCCTCCACCATCTCCGCCTGGGTCACGATGTCGAGATCGCGTCCCTCGGCGATGAGGAACTTGCTGCGCATGAATAGCTCCACATGGCCGGTCTTGCGGCTCTGCGGCTTGCGCGCCCCCTTGCCGACAGCCCGCACCTTGCCGCGATCGGCGCTGAACAGGGTCAGCAGGCGGTCGGCCTCGCCAAAGTCGCTGCGGCGAATGACGATGGCCTCGGTGCGGTAGGTTCTCTCTCGTGCCATGGCTATCAAGTGTATCCGATGCTTTGTCGGCAACCCACGATCGGGTATAATTCAGCCGGTCGAGCAATCGGCCAGCTGACTCCGTAGCTCAATCGGCAGAGCAGGGGACTTTTAATCCCAAGGTTTTGGGTTCGATTCCCAACGGAGTCACTGGGAACCGGCAACCGGATTAGGGCTCACCTCGATATTCGGTTTGTAAGGTTCTCTTCTGAGCCAGGAGCGCGTCTTTGCGGGGTGTGCTCCTGGCGTTTCTTTTTGCAAATTCGGTTCAACGGCTACCGGTTCCGTTCCAGATATTCCTCTACCGCTCGGATTAACTCCTCTGGTAGCGGAGTAACGTCTTGACGGTGAAAGTACTGCTCCAGAGCTACCTCAAGGATCGCGCTTTCTGACCGCCTTTCGCGTTTAGCAGCCTCGCTCAATTTGACGAGAAGTGAGCGAGGTAGGCGCAGGTTCTTCTGCACCTTCTCGTCAACCGTTTTGGACATAGACACAAACCTCCAATTCGGTCTCCCACACTTGTGATATGTAGTATATAGTAGCTATTACTATCATGCAAACAAATTCAATGTCTATATTGTACCAGTTCGTAGAACATGCTTTCTAGCGTGTCAAGGGGGGGGCTTGACAGCATGAAACCGCATGTTTCGGCCGATAGACCGGATGTGCTATAATGGGGTCAATTCACCTCTACAGGCGAGCCAAGGCAGTTGCCAGATTGCTATCGCCATGACCGGTATTTCCTCCTTTCTGACGAACGGGGCGGCCGACCAACAGGTTGGCCGCCCTGCTTCGTTTCGGCCGTCGGGCCTTAATGTTGGATGAAAGGGTGTCGATGGTATAATGCCGCCAAGTTCTTGGAGGAACCGGTGTCAACAACCCAAAATCCTAATCGTGGCCGATGTCGGACGATTCCTGTTGGATTCGTTGGAGTTCGGCTTGCCGCTATATTGTTCCCGAGGATGCCATGAGGATATTAGGCGGATTCAAGCTCATTGCGATGGCTGCGTTGTTGGCAGGGTTGGCGTATCTGGGAGCCGGAATGATTGACGCCCAGTCGGCCGCGACGGTTTACCTGCCGGCAGTGGTTGGTGACGAAGGCGGTATATCGTCAACCCCTGCCGCGACTGTCACGATTGAGGTAACCTCGACAGCCACGCCGACAAAGACATCTACGCCCAACCCAACCACTACACCCAAACCAACTGCCACAACCAAGCCCCCACCTCCGGCCAATTGCTCGACATGCGCCTATGATGCATACAATTGCTCGGATTTCGGGAGACAGAAAGATGCGCAGGCTTGTTTCGACTATTGCATGGAGATGGTCGGCTATGACGTGCACCGGCTGGATGCTGACGGCGATGGCGTAGCCTGTGAGTCGTTGCCGCGTATGACATTTCAGTTCGGTCAATGGCTTTTCATGTGGAGCCATCCCTAGAAGGAGATGATTATGCCAGAGTATCTATCGCGATTGAGGAACTGGTGGCTGGGACAGTTTCGCAGCACCGGCAAATTGGGCAAGGCATCAATGATAGCTGTTCCGCTGGGAATGCTGTTGACATTCTGCTGTTGCGGCTCTTACATGATGCTGCTCCTGGTTTCTCCTTCGGCGCCGGCCGGGGGCGTTGAGCATGGTTCAGAGATCGTGATGGCGACGGATGCTGCCCCGGAGCCGTTGCCGGAGATGGCGACGGCTCGACAGGTAACGCCTGTCCCGCGACAAACGGCCGCGCCACAATCTACCTACACACCGCAGCCTACCTATACCCCCTTGCCGACGTATACATCTCTGCCGACGTATACGCCGTTACCCACCAGCACGCCCAAGCCAACCATCGCACGGCCGACATCCACCCTCTTGCCGACGAGGACGCCTCTACCTCCCTCTCCCGTGCCGACGTTGGCGCCGCTCCCCCTGCCTGCCACTACCCCTGCGCCTGTTCCCACGGCAACCACGGCCGCACAGGGCGAGATAGCCGTGGTTATAAATATTGTCGATGGCGACACCATTGACGTTAGTATGAACGGCTCGACATACCGGGTGCGCTATATTGGCATGGATACGCCGGAGACTAATCAGGTCTGCGGCAGCGAGGCGACGCAGGCCAATGCCGCGCTGGTTGGCGGGCAGACGGTGCGCATGGTCAGGGATGTGAGCGAGACAGACAGATACGGCCGTTTGCTACGGTACGTCTATATTGGCGATACCTTCGTCAACGGCGCGCTGGTTGCCGGTGGTTGGGCCGTCGCCAAGGACTACCCGCCCGATACAGCCAAATCGGCGATCCTGCACAGTCTCATGGCCG
>JAGOZU010000073.1 GCA_018058545.1 Promineifilum sp.
CTCCAGGTTAATTCACTTGGCAGAGTATACCATGTGGCGGGAGTTACGAACGACTGATTCGTAATTCCTGTTCCTCACCCACGCTCCGCCTGATTCCCGAATATCCGCCGGTAATCATCGGCGCTCACCCACCACGGTGTCTCCCGGCGGCAGGCCGGCAGGGTGTGCGGGATGCGGCAACTGTTTGTCGGTTTCGTCATTCCCTATTTGTCATTCGCAATTCGCAATTCCTGATTTCCTCACACGTGCGCGATCCGGTCTTTTATCTTTTGCTCGAAGCGGAGGTGGAGGGATTTCATGAGCTTGTCCGAAATTCGCTATTCCGTTCGGTTTTGAATTATGCCATAATTCAATCAATCCATTAAGTGGAGGTGGATGACCGTAGGTCATCGGGAAGGCGCTCGCAAGAGCGCTTTTTTGTTATTGGCTACCAGCTATCGGGTTTGGAGAATTCGCCGTTCCGGTCCGACAGGGTCTTGGGAAATTGTGATTTGGCGAGGACACCGGCGCGTATGTGCTTGATGAAGTGCGCATAAGGGGCTAAAGCCGCGCTGGTTGGGTGTCTTTGGGGATTGAGGAGGCCCACCGGCTTGCCCAACTGCTCGGTCACAAACCGGATAGGCAACAACAGGTCGGAGTCATTGGAAACCACAACGGCCAGGTCATAAGCGCCCCGGAATCCGTCCATGAGCATGTGGGTGGCGATATTGACGTCTGACCCCTTTTCCTCCGTCTTAACGACCTTGGCGAAGCCCCGACCATCGGCCAGAGCCATCGTGACTTCGTGAGTCAGGAAATAACCGTATATAACGGAGAGATTAGGAATCGTCGCCAGCGCCCGCAGATAGGTCTCTTGCCGAACCCGCTGGTCAGGGTCGTTTGGGCGGGGATTGACCAGCGCCGTGAAGTACTTGATCGCCTCGATATCGTCGTTGGGGAGCAGCCACCGGCACATGCGGGCCACGTTGAGCCAACGATAAGGAGTTTTGCGCAATGCGCCATAGTAGAGGTTGAAGCCGTCAATATAGACAATGGTTTTCATCAATGATCGTTGCCGAAGAAACACGGAAGCCGCCTTGCGGCGGCTTCGCACCGGGTTCGCCGAGGCTACTACCGGGGAATATATAATTATTATCGCTGACCAGGTGGCCATTGTCAATTAAATTTCCATATGAACCGGCGAAAAGTCGGGTATCCCAATTCCTAATTCGTAATTCCTAATTTCCCCAGACGCGGGCGATGCGGTCTTTTATCTTTTGCTCGAAGCGGGTGATGAGGGTGCGGTTGGATTGGATGAGGGCACGCTCTTGCTCAATTTGGGTTGCGATTTGCCGTTGAGTCTCTAGATCTGGTAATGGAAACGCCATGTGGGTAAGTTTTACTAGTGTAAGCCGTGTGATTGCGACCCCGCTTACTTTGCTCAGGAAGATCCTTCTACCCTCTTCAGTATTGAGGAAAATCGTAAGATAGCAGCCATCAAGTAGCTTTGGGTTGGGGCGGAGGACTGCGACACTTGATAAAAGTGAAAACTCCTCATCTAGCGAATTTATGGCTGCAATACCGGCATTCACGCCATCCTTAACGTATAAAACATCCCCGCGGCTTACTGGACAGCGAGCGTAGATAGCTTTGTGATCTTCTTCAGACACAAATGTGACTGTCGATAAATCAATGAAAAACTCCTTGATATTCTTTGCAGTTATATATTTGTAAGTGCCGTTATCTGTAGAATTTTTCGGAGAAAAGTGCGTGCCGTCCATTATTCTCTCACACACCTCCCCCAACCTCACCACCGGCCACTCCGGATCAACCTCAATCCGCGGCCGCCAGTTCTCCACCACCTGCCGCGCCCCGTCGATGATGCGCTGGTAGCTCTCGACCTCGGCCACGATTGCTTCCTGCTCGGCGAGTGGGGGGAGGGGGATTTGTAACTCCTCGATCTGATTGCGCGAAATACTGTCAAACACCGATCCGCCGTTTCCTGTTATGGTTCCCTCTAATGATCGGAGCATATAGAACAAATACATCGGGAGCGCATTGGGTTTTGCCCTAATAGCCGCCAAGCCTCGGCCAATGCAAATATGTTGCGTAGCCATATTTACAGGACCGACTGGCGCGCGAACGGACATGAGAACATCATCTGCGAACGCCTCTTTAGTGACTTGAGTGGTCCATTTTTTAGGCTTTCCCAAATATATGCCCTCAAACTCGGTCTTTCCCTGATAAAACGGTAATCCTTCTCCCACGGTGTTATATGATTCTCCAGGCGGAGATTGTCCAGCAATGACTTCAGCAACTTCAGAGAGTGGGACAATTGGATAGGCTGATTGTGTCCACTGCACTATTCGATACCTTTCGCCGCTCAGACTGTAGTCGCCATCTTCTGCAATTCTGTCTTTTGATACGAAAGTAAGATTAGGATGCAAGTCAAAGCTTGGTACTTGGCCGCCGGATATTGCCGTTTTATATACCTGAATTGCATCGAGAACTTCCGGCAAATCATCCCGCTTAATCTCCTTCCGCTGCGCTCCCAGATCAAACCCGTCGGCCTCGATCTTGACGAACAGGATGCTGTCGGTCTGCTTGGCGATGGTCTTGTCCAGCCACAGGATCGACGTCTTGACGCCGCTGTAGGGGTTGAACACCCCGGCGGGCAGGCTGATGACCCCGGCCAGATACTCCTCCACCAGCAGCTTGCGCAACTGCTTGTAGGCGTTGCCGCTCTGGAAGATGACCCCCTCGGGCACGATGACGGCCGCGCGGCCGTTGGGCAGCAGGTGCTCGGCGATGTAGTCGACGAACAGCACCTCGCTGCGGTTGCTCTGCACCGAGAAGCGCTTGTGGGGCTTGATGCCGCCCTTGGGCGACATGAACGGCGGATTGGCCAGGATGACGTTGTAGTACTCGTTCCAGCGGTCTTCGCTGGTCAGCGTGTCGTATTCGTCGATGTGGGGGTCGTTGAAGCCGTGGAGGTAGAGGTTGACCAGCGACAGCCGCACCATGTCGGGGCTGATGTCGTAGCCGTGGATATTGCCCATCAGCCGCTTGCGTTCGTCGGGCGAGAGGGCCGCGCCCGGTTTGCCGTCGCGGCCGTTGGCGGCCATGATGTGCTTGAAGGCCGAGATGAGGAAGCCGGCCGTGCCGCAGGCGGGGTCGAGGATGCGCTCGTCCTTGCGCGGGTCGACGATGGCGACCATGAAGTCGATGATGTGGCGCGGCGTGCGGAACTGCCCGGCCGCGCCCTGGCTGCCCAGCACCGACAGCAGATACTCGAAGGCGTCGCCCAGCCGCTCGCTGTGGTCATAGCTGAACTCGTCGATGATCTTCAGGAAAGCCTTCAGCGTCTCCGGGTCGCGATAGGGCAGATAGGCGTTCTTGAAGATGTCGCGGAACAGGGCCGGGATGCCGGGGTTCTCCGGCATGCGGGTGATGGCTTCGGCGTAGAGGTTGAGCATCTCGTGGCCGCCGATGCCGGGGGCCATCAGTTTGGCCCAGCCGTAGCGCTCGAACTCCCCGGCGAAGAAGGTGCGCACCCCGCCCAGCTCCTCCGATTCGGCGTCCATGTCGTCCATGAACTTGTAGATGAGGGCGATGGTGATCTGCTCGACCTGGCTCTTGGGGTCGGGAACCTTGCCCACGAGGATGTCGCGGGCGGTGTCGATACGTCGTTTTGTGTCGGTGTCTAACATAATTACGAATTACGAATGACGAATTACGAATTACGAATTACGAATTACGAATTGAAGAGGGGTTTCTTCCAATTCGTAAATCAAATGAATTTATTCAGTGGCACGTAGTCCTTGATGTACTCCGGGATGCGCGTGCGCCATTTGGCCGGGACGGTCTTGTAGTCGCGCATGGTGAAGCCGGGGTTGGTGTTCAGGTCGGAGAAAGTCCCCTTGTCGATGATGTCGCGCAGCCGGCCGTCGCTCAGATAGGCCTTGAAGAAGTTGCGCGCTTCGGGGATGGCGGCCACGGCGACCTCGGAATACTCGCCCGGCGCTTCCTCGGCCATGAACCTGGCGAACTCCTCATCCAGCAACTCATCCTTCGACTTGAAACGCGGGATGCGGCCGAGGGCCTTCTCGACCATCTCCCTCAGAGACACGCGCCGGTCGATGCCGGTCGAGCGGCGCAGCTTCTCCAGCGTGAAGAACTCTTCGGGCCTGTCCATGATATGGGCGCGCACGTACTCCTCAACGCGGTCCCACTGCTCGTTGAGCACCAGCTCGCGCAGCGCCTGATCGTCGGTCACCCGCTCCTCAAACTTCTGGAAGTACATGCGGTCGATCTTCATCCCTTCCAGGCCGACGCGCTGCTCGCGAAAATCCAGCAGGCGGTCGGGGTCAAAGTTCTCGTACTCGCCGTCATAGACGACCGGGCCGCGGCCGCCGCCGGTTTCGTCGCCGGGTTGCGGGGCGGCCGGGCGCGGCAGCTTCAGCACCTGGTCGTAGTTGTACTCCTCCTCGAAGTACTCGCAATTGGCGAAGAAGTCGAACAGCTTGTAGCTCACTTTCACCGCCGGCGGCAGGTCGGCCTTGAGGTGGGCGTCGTGCAACTCCTGGAAGAAATCATGCTTGCGTGTCCCACGGCCCTTGATCTGGATGAAGTCGGTGGGCGAGAAGATCGGCCGCATCAGGGCCAGATTGAGAATGTCGGGACAATCGTAGCCGGTGGTCATCATGCCCACCGTCACGCACACCCGCGCCTTGCTCGTCTTGTAGCCGGGCAGGAAGTTGGCCGAGCCGAGCAGGTTGTTGTTGGCGAAGTTGATCGCCATCTGCTGCGCGTCAGCCACTTGCGACGTCACCTGCACGGCGAAGTCGGAGTTGTACTTGCCGGGAAACAGCCGGTCGGCCATCTCGTTGAGAATCTGGACCAGCTTGGCGGCGTGGTTCTGGCTGACGGCAAAGACGATGCTCTTGCCGATCTCGCCGCTGATCGGGTCGAGCAGGGCGTTTTCCAGGAATGTGCGGCAGAACAGGCGGTTGGTCGTCTCGGAGAAGAAGCGCTTCTCGAAGTCGCGGCCGCGATAGCTCTCCTCGGCCTCTTCGCCGTCCTCATTCTCCACAACGACGGCGTAGCCCTCATCGGACAGCAGTTGGGTCGTCACTTCGGATCGGGCATCGACGACGATGGGGTTGATCAGATAGCCGTCGCGCACGCCGTCGATGAGCGAATAGCGGAAGGTGGGCGTGCCGCTCTCGCAGCCGAAGGTGCGGTAGGTGTCGAGCAGCACGCGGCGCTCGTGCTCGCGCGGGTCATAGGCGCTGTTGTTGCTCTCGATCTTCTTCAGGTAGTCGCGGGGCGTGGCCGTCAGACCCAGCTTGTAGCCGACGAAATGCTCGAACACGGCGCGGGCGTTGCCGCCGATGGAGCGGTGGGCCTCGTCGGAGATTACCAGATCGAAGTCCGTCGGCGAGAACAGCCGCTTGTATTTGTTGTCGAACAGCAGGGACTGGACGGTTGTCACCACGATCTCGGCCCTTCGCCAGTCGTCGCGGTTCTCCTTGTAGATGACGGCCTTGTAGTCGTTCTTCAGCAGGGCGACGAAGGCGCGCCAGGCCTGATCCTCCAGCTCCAGCCGGTCGACCAGAAAGAGAACGCGGCAGGCGTTGCCGGTGCGCAGGAACAGCTTGATGACGGCCGCGGCGGTCAGCGTCTTGCCGGTGCCGGTGGCCATCTCGAACAGGAAACGGTCGTGGCCGTCGCGCACCTCACGCTGGATGGCCTGGATGGCCCGCAACTGGTAGGGGCGCAGGAAACGCAGTTTGTTGGTCTCGATGAAGCGCGGCCGCTCGGCCTCGTCCCGCCACCCGGCCATCCTGGCGTATTCCGGCATTTGCGACAGGGCGATGTAGTCCCCGGCGACCGGCTCATCGGCCAGCGCCTTCGGGTTCGGCCGCCAGATGCCGTACTGCTTGATCGACTCCGGCCTTGGAAAGTCGGTGATCGGGTTGGGGTTGCCGCGCTCCAGGTCCCAGAAGTAGTGGAGATTGCCGTTGGAGAGGATCACGAAGCGGCAATTCTGCGACTTGGCGTAGCGGCGGGCCTGCTCCTTCGCGCCGAGCGGGTGCAGGCCTTCATGTTTGGCTTCCAGCACGGCCAGCGGCACGCCGCGCTCGTCGAGCAACAGAAAATCGAGAAAGCCCTTCTCGGTCTTCTCGAAGTTCTCGCCCATCTCGTCCAGCTTCTGCCGGGTGATTCGGGTGTACGCTTCCAGTTGGATATTGGCCGGGCCGTTCTCATCGTCAAAGAACCGCCAGCCGGCGGCTTCGAGCAATTTGTTGATCTTGATTCGGGCTTTGGCTTCTTTATTCGACATCGCTGCGGTTCATGGGCACGCCGGTTTGGCTAATTATAACCGGATGTCCTTACGCGGCGAAAAACAGGGTCTGTCAGGTTTTCCCAAACCTGACAGACCCTGGGCAAAGGAGGCGCGCCGATGGCGACCGCCCTAATATGACTAATGGGCTATGCGAAGCCAAGCCACGTCAAACCCGGCAAATACACCCGCAAGCCAGCCCGATATCAACCGGAGAGATAAGCCGTTCGACCGAGGAGGCGGTCAGATGCAGCACAACCAGCGTATGCGGGTCAAAGACGACCACGTCCTTCACCCCCTGCGAGAGATAGAACCGCGGGCCGATCTCCAGGTCTTTGGCCTCAAACCCCTTGCTGATCACCTCGATAACCGCCTCGGGGATCAGCGTGACGGCCTCGTCCTGCTCGTCCGGCTCCCGGCAAAAGATGGAGATGTCAGGCCGTTTGAGCGAGCCGTCGGGGAAAGCAATGTAGACGTCCGCCAGATGGATATACTCACACCCGTCCCCGTCCACCGGCGCAACAGGCAACGATGCGCGAATACGGTCGATCGCCCGCTGATGGCGCAAGACCGGGCCGGCCTCCCACATAGGCAGCCCGCCCACGAGTTCCATGCGAATGCCGAGCTTGTCGGCCTGCAGAAACCGCTCAAAGAGGGCTTTGTCAACGACCGGAGTACCCATCCCGGAGATTATAACATGGAATCGAGGATGACGGCGGCATTGTTGGCATCAGCGGCCCACGCGCACCCTCCGTCATTCGTCATTCGTCATTCGTCATTCGTCATTCGTCATTCGTCATTCGTCATTCGTCATTCGTCATTCGTCATTCGTCATTCGTCATTCGTCATTCGTCATTCGTCATTCGTAATTCCTACCCCGCCTCCGCATACTTCACACGTTTCGTCTCCCGATTGCGCAGGTTATGATCCAGCACCATCTTGCGGATGCGCAGCGACTCCGGCGTCACCTCCAGCAACTCATCCTCGTGCAGATACTCGATCGACTCATCCAGCGACATGATATGCGGCGGCGAGAGCGCCTCCACGATGGCCGTCGGCTTGGCGCGGTGGCCGGTCAGATTCTTGGTGCGGCAGACATTGATGACCAGGTCCTCGTCGCGGATGTGCTCGCCCACGACCTGCCCGGCATAGACCTCATCGACCGACGGCCGCACGAAGAACGTGCCCCGCGCCGTCAGATGCTCCAGCGCGTAGCCGCTGACCGGCCCCGACTCCAGCGACACCAGCGAGCCGAAGTCGGTCTGGGCGATGTCCCCGGCATAGGGCATATAGGCGTCGAAGATGGCGTGAAAGACCCCCGTGCCGCGCGTGGCCGTCAGGAACGGCTGGCGAAAGCCGAGGATGCCGCGCGTGGGCACGCTGAACTCGCCATAGACCGTGCCGTCGTCGCCATAGCGGATGTTGAGCAGGCGGCCGCGGCGCTTGCCCAGCATCTCGGCCACACTGCCCCAATAGTCGTTGAGGGCCTCCACATAGACCTGCTCGAACGGCTCCAGCCGCTTGCCGTGCTCACCGGCGCGGAAGATGACCTCCGGGCGGCCGACGGCCAGCTCGTACCCCTCGCGGCGCATCGTCTCGATGAGAATGGCCAGATGCAGCTCGCCGCGCCCCGACACCAGGAAATCGCCCGCCTTCTCCAGCTCCTCCACCCGCAGGGCGACGTTGCTCTCCAGTTCGCGCATCAGCCGCTCCCGCAGCTGGCGACTGGTGACATACTTGCCCTCGCGCCCGGCGAACGGGCTGTCGTTGATGCGAAAGACCATGCGCACCGTCGGCTCCTCAACCTTGATCGGCGGCAGAGCGACGGGGTTGTTGGGGTCGGCCAGCGTGTCGCCGATGCCCACCTCGGAGATGCCGGCCACGGCCACGATGGTCCCGGCCTGCACCTCGGTCTGCTCCTGCTTCTGCAGGTCGCGGAAGGTGTAGAGCTTGGTGATCTTGGCGTTGGTTTGCGCGCCGTGGTGGTCGATGCGCGTCACCGTCTGCCCCGCGCGCAGCGTCCCCGCCGACAGACGGCCGAGGGCGATCTTGCCCACATAGCTGGAATACTCCAGCGCCGTCACCAGCAGTTGCGTCGGGCCGTCGGGGTCAACGGTGGGCGGCGGGATGGTGTCGAGGATGGTGTCGAACAGCGGCACGAGGTCGGGGCCGAGCGTGGCCACGGAGAACCCGGCGCGCCCCTCGGTGGCCTTGGCGTAGATGACCGGGAAATCGACCTGCTCCTCGCTGGCCCCCAGGTCGATGAACAGGTCGAAAGCGGCGTTGACGGCGTAATCGGGCCGGGCGGCCGGGCGGTCGATCTTGTTGACCACCAGGATGATCTTCAGCCCCTTGGCCAGCGCCTGCCGCAGCACGAAGCGCGTCTGGGCCATGGGGCCTTCGACGGCATCGACCAGCAGCAGCGCCCCGTCAACCATGTTGATGACCCGCTCCACCTCGCCGCCGAAGTCGGCATGACCGGGCGTATCGACGATGTTGATCGTCACCCCGTTGTATTCGATGCTGGTGTTCTTGGCCAAAATCGTGATGCCGCGCTCGCGCTCCAGATCGTTGGAATCGAGCACGCGCTCGGTCACCGACTGGTTGCGGCGGAAGGCGTTGGTCTGGCGCAACATGCCGTCGACCAGCGTCGTCTTGCCGTGGTCGACGTGGGCGATGATGGCGATGTTGCGAATGTCCTGTCGTTGTTGCATAAGTGATAATCCGGCGGCCCTGCCGCATAGGCCCAAAAAAGCCCGGCATTGGCCGGGCACGTCTCAATTGTTATCGATCTCGGTCAGAAACCGGAGGGAATTCTACATGAAAAGCGGCCGAAAATCAAGATTCGCCCAAAATCCGCGCCATCTCGCGATAGAGAGCGCGCAATTCGTCGGGCAGTCCGGGCGCCTCGGCCCTTAGCCCACGGCGGCCGCCCAAACCCGGTCGACAGACACGGCGAACCCGGGCAGCAAGGCCGACCGCGCTTCCGCCTCGCCCGTGAAGCGACCCTGCTCCACATACTCGCCGTACTCAAGTCGCAGGACGGTGATGATTCGTTCGTCAGGATCGACGATCCAGTACTCGCCAATGCCGGCGGCGGCGTATTCGGCGCGCTTGACGACCCAATCGCGTCGCCGATCTTCCCGGCCGCCACTCACCACCTCCATCACGAGGTCGGCCCCATCGGGATAATCACCAGTGAGACGTTCGGGGCGGTCGGCCGAAAGAAAGACGACGTCCGGCTCACGATAAACTCGCGGATGCAGACGCACCGGCAAGGGCGCAATCAGCACCCAACCGAGTTGATGAGCCACAACATAGTCGTTGAGCAGGCGGTAGAGGTAGAGCACGATGAACTGATGCGCCATGGTAGGCATGGGCAATACCTCCACATAACCGTCCTTGAATTCAACTTGCATGCCGCCAGGCAGAGCGAGATACGCTTCCTCGCTCCATTTGCCTTGCGGTGGGTAGAGATAGGCAAGGTCCCAAACAGGCTCGCCACCGGGGTAGGCTTGTTGCGTTCGCTTGGTTTTGGGCAAAACAGGCGTCGGACTCATGAGTGAATGCTATCACGTCTGATAGGCGTCAACAACCGCGGTTGGTGGAGGCGCCTGTCCATGCTGGCGCCATCTCACACCTACAACGGATAAACCAGCGGCAAGACCAACAGCACCAGCAGCGCCAACAGGATGGCCAGGGGCAGGCCAACCTTGAAATAATCGGTGAAGCGATAGCCGCCGAGACCCATCACCAGCAGGTTGGCCGGATGCCCGAGAGGGGACAGAAAGGCCATCGACGTCGCCAGAGCCACCCCCATGGCCAGGCTTTGCGGGTCGATGCCCGTCTGCCGGGCCGCGCTGATGGCCAGCGGGACGACGATGGCCGCCACCGCCGGGCCGCTGATAACCTGCGCCAACAACGTCGTCAGGATGAACAGCGCCGCCAGCAACGCCCGTGGCCCGTAAGGCGCGGCCAGAGCGACGATCTTCACCGCGGCCAGATCGGCCAGGCCGGTGTTGGTCAGCGCCAGCCCCATCGGCAGCATTCCGGCCACCAGCACCACCGTCTTCCACTCGATCGCATCATAGGCCTCGTCGGCCGACAGCACCCCCAGCAGCACCATCGCCAGCGCCCCCATCAGCATCATCTCGGCCGTGGGGATGATGTTGGTGGCGCTGATGGCCAGCGTGATGACGACGATGGCCGCCGCCGGCGCCAGCTTGTTCGACCGGACGGTCGGCTCCGTTCCCGACGGGACGCCCAGCAAAATCAGATCGGGGTTTTGCTGCAGCAGGCGCAAATGATTGCGCGGCCCCTGCAGGAACATGGCGTCGCCAAAGGCCAGCGGCATCGTGGTCAGCCCGCGCCGAATCGGCCGATTTCCGCGCCAGATGGCCAGCGCCGAAAAGCCGAATTGCTCGCGAAAGCTGACATCCTGCAGCGTCTTGTCGATCAGGCCGGAGCGCGGAGCCAGGGCGGCCTCCACCACGACGATCCCCTCGGACTCCAGGTCCCGCTCCTCGATTCGCTTGGGCGCCAGAATCTCCAGAAAGGGCTGGATATCCCGCTCGCGGAACTCCTCCAGGCTGCCCTCCAGCATCATGATGTCGCCGGTTTGCAGCACCGTATCGGGCGGCGGGGCCAGCCGGATTTGGCCGCCGCGCTCCAGCGAGAGGACGTTGACATGAAAGCGTTCGCGCAGCGAGCTTTGGGCCAGGGACACGCCATCGAGCATGGAGCCGGACGGGATGCGGGCGCGGAACAGGCGCTCATCAAGTTGGTAGACCTCGACGAGATCCTCATTGCGTATGGCCCCCGACGGCGCGTCAAACTCCTCAGCCGTCGGCCGGTGGAGCAGCAGCCGGCGGCCGAACACGACCATGTAGGCGATCCCGGCGGCCGCTATCGGCAAGCCAATCGGGAAAAAGCTGAGCACGCCAAAGCCGGGCAAACCCTGCTCGCGCAACAGTCCGCTGGTGACGATGTTGGTGGTGGTGAACAAGGTCGCCATGCCGCCCAGAATCGTGGCGAATGAAAGCGGCATCAGCACGCGCGACGGGTTGGTGCCCTGCTTTCTGACCGCCCCGGACACCCCCGGCAGAAGAACGGCGGCCGCGGCGATGTTGTTCATGAACAGGGACAGGAACGCTCCGGCCACCATGACCAAAGCCACCAGCCGCCCCTCAGAGCGGCCGGCGACGCGAATCAGCCAGTCGCCGACTTTCTCGCCCGCGCCGGTCAGGTTAAGCCCCTGGGCCAGAACGAAGATGGTGACGATAATGACCACCGCCGAGCGACTGAAGCCGGAGAACGCCTCCTGCGGCGTGAGGATGCCGGTCGCCCCCAGGCTGACCAGCACGAGCAGGGCGACCACGTCGGCGCGCAGGCGATTGGTGAGAAAGAGGACGATGGCCGCGGTCAGGATGACCAGCGTGATGACTGATTCAGGCGAGAGTGTCATTCAGAGTCGTCAGTTTCTCAACGGTCGATATGGAGCGCATCAATGTTCACGGGGAAGCCCGCGGCTGAGCCGTCCCACCATAGGGAAGGGGTATAGCCGCCGGTTCCATCCGACGTCAATTGGATGATGTCCCGGCCGTCGCCCCGGACGCCGCTCAGATTGAACTTGCCGGGCAGGATGACGTAGAGATCGTCTGTCGTCGCGTCGGCCCATAACCCGCCGAGGTTCCTGGTCTTCATCCCGGGCAGGAGGGTGCCGTCGAACCAAAGCGACCATGCGCCCGATGCCGTATCGATGGCGAGCGCGTCTTCATCCTGCGCTTTTTGAGTTGCGCCGCCCGGCAGGGCCACCACGGCCGCGCCGGTGGTGCTGATGAGGATGCGGCCGTCTTCAGCGACATCCAGAGCGTCGATTTTCTCTCCGCCGGCCGTGAGGCCGGCTGTCGAACCGACCAGTTCGGAAAGGAACGTGCCGGATGTGTCCGGCCCGGTCGACTGGGGGATGAAGCGGACGATGTCATGGGGCGCAACTTTCCCCAGGCCGGTGATGGGCTGGGCGGCGCTGAAAGACATCAGCACGTCGCCCGAATCCAGAATGGCGAAGGCGGCGAGGTTTTTGGTGATGCCCACATCGGACGCGTCGAACCATAGCGACCAGCCCCCGTCGGGGTCGTAACGCAGGATATCGGCCGGCATGAAGGCCACCCCGTCGGGCGTCGTGCCTTTGGCGGCCGACGATATAAAGAACGGGCGGGAGATCGTGGTGACGCCGGAGAAGGTCGCCCCGGCAGACATGCTCTCGAACAGGCTCATGGTGGCCGGGTTCGGCTCGTCGGCGAGCATGCCCGTCCAGCCCGCGAAAGCGCCGCCCGAAGCGGGAACGGCCGTCAGCGTGACATCTTCGCCAAATCGATAGTCCGGGCCGAGGGGATCAAGGCTGACCGTCCCTGGGCCGGTGCCGGAGATGTTTAACGTCGGCAATGGCCGGACAGATTTCAGATCAACCGTCACCGGGCCGAAGCGCGCGTCCACGTGGTGGGCGAGCAACAGGAAGGAACCCCCGGAAGGCTCACCGGCGACTCCCTGTTCGACAAAGTCCCAGCTGCTCGGCTCAGGATCGGCCGCCGGCCAGACCTTGAAGCGATAGGTGGCCGGCGCACCGGCGGCGGCGTTGGAACTGATATCAATCCTGAACTGATAAGTTGTGGCTATGGAGAGGCGACGGGCTTTGGTGTTTAGTACCTGGCCGCGATGACCAAGCATCTGAAGGCCCTCGGTATATTGCCCCGACTTGCGAGACCAGCGATACCAGGCCAGCGCGCCAAGGCGACGCCAACCCGTTACCGGCGACACCCCGTTATCGGCGTCATAGTGCCCCGCCCAGCGCACGAGCAAGCCAATGCCCGGCCCGTTGCTGGGGGCCTGATAGCCCGACGGGTCGATGCCGTAGATGGTGATCGGGACGGTGACGGTATAATCGCGCCAGGTGAGATCGCCGATGGCCAGCAGGCGGTCAAAGTCGAACACACCCGGCCGCACGCTGTCGCCGTCCAGCACCCACGGCCCATCGACCATCTGCGCCAGATCAGCCACCTCGGTTGTGGTCAACCAGTCGTAGACGTGGGTCGTTCCCGGCAGCCAGGGGGCTGCCCTTTCCTCGTAGATGAGGGTGACATCGACATGGGCAAAGGCATCGTTGTCGGCCGTGGCCCGGAGTGATACCGTATTGGGGCCGGGCAGGAAGTCGGTGTAGTCCAGCTCCACATTGAAATCGCCAGGCATAGCCAGCCGCCGGTCATCGGGGCCGATGTTCAGCGGCAGCCACGGGCCGCCGTTGAAGCTGTATTCGAGGGCGGCAATGGACGCTTGCGGCGGGATCGCGACATTCCCCAGGAGATTGAACCACTTCTGCGGGTCGCCGTTGTGACTGACATACTGTGTCAGCCCTTGCCAGACGTGGATCGCCGGGGCATCGCTTGGCGCTAATGTGACCGGCGGCCGATAAATGGGCGGGGCGAAGGGCGGGGGCGGGGCCGGCGCGCCGCCTTCCAACGGTGGAATTGATGTTTCCCGGGTCGGGTTTTGGGGGAATTCCGGTGGCAATGGAGCAATGCCTGAATCGGCGCGCGTAAACCTTGACCCGACGAGCCACAAAACGAAAAAGGCAAGAATAATTATCTTGCTTTGGAACCCTCTATTCGACATATCAAACCCCCAGTCCCGGCACGGGTCACGACCCCCACACGGATAGCCCCGGTCAAGGGCGCAAACTTAAAAATCGGCCGACTTCAACGCCTTCATCAGCGAAGCCACATCGTCGGCGATGAGCTTCAGCAGGCGCAGCATCTCCTTGCGCTCGGCGGCCGACAGGTTGTGCCGATCGACACGCGCCAGATGGCCGCGCGTCCAGTCGAGCCGTTCGATATTGGTGGGCGCGCCGACGCGGGCCGGACGCAGGGTGTCGATGCTGAAATCGCCGCCGCGGGGGTCGTCGCGCGGGGCAGCGGGCGCGGCCGCGTCGGGGGGTGCGGGTTCGGCCCGCTCATCGGCGGCGGCCGTCAGCAGGCGGGCGGCCGCAGCCACGGTCATGTCGGGCGCCTCGCGCAGCAAGCGGGCGATCTGGCGCACTTCTCCGGCATTCAAATCGCCGGCCATGCGTGTGCGATGCAACGATCGCTGCTGGACGGCCGTCAGTCCCTGATAGACGCGCGTGTCCCGCTCGCTCAACACCCCGTCGCGCACGGCGTCCTTGATCTCGTCCGGCAGGTCGAGCAGCTGGATGAGCTGGTGGATGCGCTGGCGGCTGTAGCCCAGACGGCCGCCGACCTTGGACCAGGTGATGCGGCCGCCCCACGGCTCTCCGGGTCGTTGCTCGACTTGCCCGGCGTCCATCTCCTCCTGCATCAGCTTGCGCAGCCGCAGCAGCGCGGCCGCACGGTCGACGTCGTTGAGGTCCTCGCGCTGGATGTTCTCCACAACCTGGCGCACAAAGCGGGTTACGTCGTCATAGTCGCGGCGACGCACCACGGCCGGGACGGTGACCAGCCCGGCCAGCTGGGCCGCCCGCCAGCGTCGCTCGCCGTGGACGATCAGATAGCGCTCGCGGCCGCTTTGGGTCACTTCGATGGGCTGGATGACGCCGTCCTGCCGGATGCTGTCGGCCAGCTCGCGCAAGCCGTCCTCGCTGAAGGTGCTGCGCGGCTGGTCGGGGTCGGGGTCGATGGCGTCGACGCGAACGGCCAGCAGCTGATAGCCGGCGGCCTGCTCGGCGTCGTCCTCGGTGGTGAACAGCTGCTCAAGGTCGCCGCCACGGGGCTGAATGGGCTGGGAGAGGTTGATTTTGGCGCGCTTTTTAGTCATGTTGAATTACGAATGACGAGTGACGGATGACGAATGAAGCAGCGCTCCAGATTCGCACATACTATTTCTTCCCATCGATCTCCCGAGCCACCGCCCGATAGGCGGACGCTCCCGACCCGCGCGAGTCATAGGCCAGGATACTTTGCCCGGCGGCCGCACTTTCGCCGAACCGAATGGAACGCCTCACCACGGCGTCGAAGATGCGGATGCCGTCGCCGTATTGCTGCTCCACGGCCGATTGCACGTCGCGGGTCAGCGTGGCCCGCGTGTCGGCCATCGTCAGCAGGATGCCCTCGACCCGCAGATCGGGGTTGAGCCGCTTGCGCCGGATGGTCTCGATGGTCGAAAGGATCATCAGCGCGCCGCGAGCGGCCAGATATTCGGTCTGGATGGGGATGAGCACGCTGTCGGCCGCGGTCAGGGCGTTGATGACCAGCAGCCCCAGCGACGGATTGCAGTCGATGAGGATATAGTCGTAATCAGCGGCCACCTCGCCCAGCAGCCCGGCCAGCACCCGCTCGCGGCTGAGGCTGTTGATGAGGGCCACCTCCACCAGGCTGAGTTCCGGCTGGCTGGGGATGAGGTGGAACCCCTCCCCGGTCTCATAGATGGCCGCGCGCAGGTCGCCGCGGCCGCCGTCGACCTCTGCTTTCAGCGCGTCATAGATGGTGGGGCTGATGCGGTCGGGATCAAAGCCGACATGTTGAGTCAGGTTGCCCTGGGGATCAAAATCGACGGCCAGCACACGCCGTCCCCTCTCGGCCAGCGCGGCGGCGATGTTCACGGCGGTGGTCGTCTTGCCCACTCCCCCTTTTTGCATGGCGACGGCGATCACTTTGGTCATGATAAACATTCCACAGATGATACAGAAGTCACAGATTGTACCGCGATATGAACCAGCGCACAGATTCTCGAATGACGGACCTTCGCGTCTGCCAACGACAAACGGATCATACGACCGTATCGATGATCAGCCGTTTGAATGCGCCGACCGAAATGATCGTGGTATTCATCATTTTCTGCGCCTCTTCGAAATCTTTATCGCCGGTGACAAGGAAATCCGCCTCGGCGGCGAGAGCACAGGCGATGAAAGGCGCATCCTTTGGGTCTCGTTGGAAATCCGGCAGGACTCCAACTTCAATTTGTGTGGTGAGTGTGTTCAGGAGTGCATCCCACCTGGTGATCAACGTATCGGGGAGTGCAAACCGGGGACGCCTGAGGACGGAACGATACTCAAGCAGGATTTCCGGCGAAACGATCCAGTTGAAATCCCCATGTCCGGCGACAAAGAGAATGACTTCTTCCGGCGTCCTGTCTCGTAAAGCAGCCGATATGAGAACGTTAGTGTCAATGACGACCTTCACGCGACTCCGCCCGCCAGGCTTCGATTTCGGCGAGGATTTCCTCGTCGGTGATAGCGCGAGATGGAGGCACAGCCTGAGTGTCTTGGAGAAGTCGCTGCAATTCGGTCAGGGTGTCGTCTGATGGCGCTCCTTCTGCCAATAGCACAACTTCCACCCGCTGCCCCGCCTCAAACGGAAGATCATTAAGGATAAGTTCGCGCGGGTTCTTGATTGTGACGGTTCGTTTATAAGCGATCATCTGATTTCTCACCTCCTCACGCGCCATTATACCATAAGTTCGGGCCGCCTCTTCCTAAAACGGCAGCGTCCCGGTCAGGTTTTGTAGAGTAGGAACCCGGCGAGTTACCATCAAGTGGCACTTTTCCAAGAACCCCTCTCCAAACCGGACGTGAATCTTTCAATTCATCCGGCTTTCCAGTAAACTTTGATTCAAGCGTGCGCCA
>JAGOZU010000074.1 GCA_018058545.1 Promineifilum sp.
GGTCATGCGCATCGGCCGCCGTGTCGAGAACGACATCATGCTCGACTCGCCGGCGATCAGCCGCCAGCACGTTCAAATACGGTGGCGGCAGGGGTATTTCGTCCTCTATGACGTCAGCGGCCACGGGCGCACCTCCGTCAACGGGGAGCCGGTTCAGGAACACGTCTTGCGCCCCGGCGACGTCATCGCCCTGAGCGACATCTTCCTCGTCTATGGCGAGGGTCGCGACGAAATGGCCGAGGGGCCGGAGTTGCTGCCGGACAGCGACGAGATGGATTCCACCCAGCTCAAGCCCGACCTATGAGTCCGTCCCTGATCCTGCTGCTGTTTCGGCTGGCCGGGACGGCGTTACTGCTGGCCTTTTTGGGGCTGATCTTCTGGTTCCTGTATCAGGATTTGAAGCTGGCCCGCCTGGCCAGGCCGGGGGTGGCGACCGGGCTGGGCGCGCTGCGCGTGCTGGAGAACAACCGGGCCGCGCCACCGGTGGATTCGATCCTGGAGCTGGCCCCGGTGACGACCATCGGCCGTAACAACCGCAACAGTATCGTCCTGCAGGATTCCTACGTCTCCGGGGAGCACGCGCAGCTGACCTGGCGCGATTCGCAATGGTGGCTGGAGGATTTGGACAGCCGTAACGGGACGCTGCTGAACGACGTGGCGCTGGAGGCGCCGGTAGTCATCTCCGTGGGGGATGTCATCACCATCGGCGGCGCCCGCTTCCGACTGGAGATTCCCGGCAAACTGGAATTGATCGCGGAGAGCGGCGAAAGCCAATCGGTTGATTGAGTTCGGCCGCCCTCCGGAATTTATTGCATTTGGAGCCTAGCCGGGTTTGACCGGGTTCAGCACGTTGCGATAGGACACCCCGCGCAGGGCGTCGGCGATCTGCTCCACCATCTCAATGCCGACGTTGCGTTGCGCTTCCACGGTGCTGGCGCCGAGGTGAGGGGTGTGGATGACGTTGGGCAGGCCGATCAGGGGGCTGTGGGTCGGCGGCTCCTCCTGATAGACATCCAGACCGGCGGCAGCCACCTTGCCTGACTTCAGCGCATCGGCCAGAGCCTGCTCGTCGATCAGCTTGCCACGGGCGACGTTGACGATGATGACGCCGTCCTTCATCCCGGCGATGGTCGCGGCGTTGATCATCCCTTTGGTCTCGGGCGTGACGATGGCGTGCAGAGTCAGCAGGTCGCTTTGGGCCAGCACGTCGGCCATCGGCAGCATGGCGACATTGAGTTCCATGCCCGTCTCCGCGGTCACGTAGGGGTCGTAGGCGATGACGTTGACGCCGAAGGCCTGGGCGCGATGGGCCACCAGGCGGCCGATGTAGCCGAAGCCGATGATACCCAGGGTCTTGCCGAACAGTTCGGTGCCCACGTAGAGGTTTCGCTCCCACTCGCCGGCGGCCAGCGAGTTGTGGGCGGCGACGGTTTTGCGCGAAACGGCCAGCAGCAGGGTCAGCGTCTGTTCGGCCGTGGCCACGCTGTTGGAGTGGGGCGTGTTCATGACCATGACGCCCCGCGCGGTGGCTGCGGTGACGTCGATATTGTCCACCCCGATGCCCGCGCGGCCGACGACCTTCAGTTGTGTCCCGGCGGCGAGGACGTCGGCGTCGATGTAGGTGTCGCTGCGCACGATGACGGCTTCGTAGTCGGGGATGGCGGCCAGCAGCTCCTCTTTCGACATGCCGGTGCGCAGGTCATAGGACATGTCGCTCATCTTGTCGAGTATTTCCAGGCCGGGTTTGCCCAATTTATCAGCGATAA
Organism: Promineifilum sp.; assembly: GCA_018058545.1. Lineage (GTDB taxonomy): Bacteria > Chloroflexota > Anaerolineae > Promineifilales > Promineifilaceae > Promineifilum. The sequence goes on from JAGOZU010000074.1 coordinate 1,767, forward strand.
GGATTTTCTTGCTCACGTGATTCTCCAAAATGATGAGTGAGACAGATGTCTAGGCCGTTTTTCCGGTGACGGCGATGTCGATGGAACGCAGGTAATCGTCCATGTTGGCCAGCAGTTCCTCGATGTCGGCGACCTGCCAGTCGCCCATGTGACCGATGCGGAAGCATTTGTCCTTCAGCTTGCCGTAGCCGTTGGAGATGACCATACCGCGCTTGCGCAGGAAGCCGTTCATGTCCTTGATGCTGAGGTCGTAGCTGTTTTCGATGGTCGTCACCGTGGGGGAGGCGTAGCGCAGGTCATTGGCGAACAGCTTGAAGCCGCGCGAGGTCGCCCAGTTGACCACCAGATCGCGCATGGCCAGGTGGCGCGCCCAGCGGTGCTCCATCCCCTCGGCCAGCATGGTGTCCAGCTGCACATCGAGGGCATACAGGAGCGAGATGGCCGGAGTGGCCGGGGTCTGATCCTTGACCAGATATTTCTCCATCTCGACGTAGTCGAAGTAGTAGCCGCGATGGGGGACGGTCTTGGCCTTCTCGAAGGCGCGGTCGGAGACGGAGGCGAAGGCCAGGCCGGGGGGCAGGGCGAACGCCTTCTGGCTGGAGGTCAGGACGATGTCGATGTCCCACTTGTCCGGCTCCATCTCCATGCCGGTGAGACCGCTGACGGAGTCGACCATGATGGTGATGTCGCGGCCGCCGGGCATGGCGCGGACGGCGGCGGCGATGTCACGGGCCGGGTTGGAGATGCCGACGCTGGTCTCGTTCTGGACGAAAGCCACGGCGTCGAAACCGCCCGCGCCGAGTTGCTCGACGACCATATCGGGCAGCACGGGTTGGCCCCAATCGACCTCAAGCCGCACCACTTCCTTGCCGTTGGCTTCGGCGACGTCGGCCCAGCGGTCGCCGAACGAGCCGTTGGTGCAGTGGAGCACCTTGCGGGCCACGCAGTTGCGGCTGGCAGCTTCCCACATGCCGGTGCCGGAGGAGGCGGTGATGTAGACGCGATAGTCGGTGCGGAACACTTGCCGCAGCTTCGGCTGGATGCGGCCGAAAAGCTGGATCGCTTCGGGCATGCGATGGCCGATCATCCAGCGACCCTGGGCGTCGAGGATCTCTTCCCGCACCTCGGTCGGCCCCGGGAGGAAGAGCTTCAAATGGTCTTCGGGCTTTCTGTATGTCACGAAATTTTTCTCCTGATACACCGGCGAGTGGCCGGCGCATGGTTTGGTCCTGAAGGGATTCTGTTTATCTGGTAAAGCTGAAAGAAGCATCCACAGATTACACCGATTTTACAGATTTTCAACTGTAGAGGGGTATGTGTTTCAGGGTTATTTAGTAGGGGCGGGTCGGCAAGCTGACAGTTTGAGATACAGCCGGGTCGGCAGGCTGAAAGCTTGCGATACAGCCGGGTCGGCAAGCTGAAAGCTTGCGCCACAGCCGGGTCGGCAAGCTGACAGTTTACGATACAGCCGGGTCGGCAGGCTGAAAGCTTGCGCCACAGCCGGGTCGGCAAGCTGAAAGCTTGCGCCACAGCCGGGTCGGCAAGCTGAAAGCTTGCGCCACAGTTGTTCCTTATGATGGGGGATCGGGTATACTATACAAAATAGTGCAGCCCTGCTTAACGCCCGACCAGGTAGACGCCATGAACGTGTTCCAGCCCCTTGATCAGAGCGAAGTACGATTGTTCAGCGGTCGTTCCAACCCGCGCCTGGCGGCGGCCATCGCCGAGAGCCTGGGCATCGAACTGGAGCAGACTCACTTCTCGCGGTTCAGCAACGATAACCTGTTCGTCCAGTTGGGAGCCAGCGTCCGCGGCCGCTCCGTCTACATCGTCCAGTCCCTCGTGCCGCCGGTGAGCGATCACCTCATGGAACTGCTGATGATGCTCGACATCGCCAAGAGCGCCGCCGCCCGCGAGATCCACGCCATCATCCCCTACTTCTCCTACGCCCGCTCCGACAAGAAGGACGCCCCGCGCATCTCCATCACCGCCCGGCTGGTAGCCGACCTGCTTACCACGGCGGGGGCGACCCGCATCATGACCATGACACTCCACTCGCCGCAGGTGCACGGCTTCTTTAGCGTCCCGGCCGACCCGCTGACGGCGCGCGGGCTGTTTGCCGACTACTTCCGCGATTTTCACTTCAGTTCGGAGGACACCATCGTCGTGGCCCCCGACATGGGCAGCGCCAAGTCGTCGTCGCGCTTTGCCGAGATGCTCGATCTGGGCTTCGCCACGGCCAACAAGACCCGCGTCTCCGACACCCGCGTGCAATACAGCGGCCTCATCGGCCGTCAGGTGTCCGGCTTCCGGCGGGCGATCATCCACGACGACGAGATCGCCACCGGCGGCACCATCGTCGAACTCACCCGCCTGCTGCTCGATCATGGCCTGGAGGAGGTCTATGTCGTCTGTACCCACGGGGTGTTTTTGCATGGCGGGCTGGAGCGGCTGGAGGCTGTGCCGGAGATCAGGCAGATCATCACCACCGACACGGTTCCCCAAACGCCCGCCCCGGGGTCGAAGCTGGTGGTGCTGTCCACCGGCACGGTCTTTGGCGGAGCCATCCGGCAGAACTATCACCATCGCTCCATCGGGGAACTGTTCGACTTTGGCGATAAAGCTCAGTTGGATGAGGCCTAGTTGCCGTCCGGCAGATTGACGCAGGGGCGGCCAAGCCCCTCCAGCAGCCGGCAGTCCAGCCCCGACTCGCGCCAGGCGGCCGCGTCCACCCAGATGCCGTTGATGAGCAGGTCCCAATGCAGGTGGTTGCCGGTCGACAGCCCGGTCGTGCCCACCTCGCCCAGCAGATCGCCGGGCGCGACCTGCTGGCCCGGCACGGCGTGGATGGCCGACATGTGATAGAAGCCGGTGTAGATGCCCAACCCGTGGTCGATGATGACCGTGCCGCCGCGCACGTACAACGTCTCGGCCAGCACGACCGTCCCGGCGGCGGGGGCCAGCACCGGCGTGCCGCCGTAGGCGCTGAAATCAACCCCTTCGTGATAGGTCAGGTACGGTCCGCCGTTGTAGGAGCGTCGCGCGCCGTAGTTGGCCGAGATCTCCAGGAAGCTGTCCAGGGGGATGCGGAACGGCCCGTCCCATAGCGGGTCGGGGCCGGCGACGGTCCAAATAGCCCGCAGCCGGGCGCGTTCCTCGTCGCGGGCCTGCTGGTCGATCTGGGCCGCCTCGCCGGTCAAGGTCAGTTCCTGGTATTCCCACTCCCGTTTGGCAAAAGCCCAGGGCTGGACCCAGGCCGGGCCATCGTCGACGCGCATGACCAGCTCCGGCTCGCGGCCGCTGTAGAACGCGCCGGTGCCCACGACGCCGATGAAGCGCTCGCCGGCCGTGCCGAAAGAGACGGGCAGCCCGTCCAGCTCGGCCGAGACGGCGGCGCCGGCGGTGTTCGTCGTCCCCCACAGGCCGAGGGCCATCCCCGGCAGCGCGGGCGCGGCCGACAGCTCCAGCGCGGTCACGCCCACCGGCAGGTCGCGGATGCGGCCGTCGCCGGGCACGACCAGCGGCCGGTGGAAGAGGGGCGCGTAGGGGGACGGCAGCCCGTTCTCGATGGCCAGCGCCCACACCGGCAAGCCCAACCCGACGGCCGACGAGACCAGCCCGTCTTTGGACCGGATGAGGCGGCCGGTGCGCTCCGTAACCCCCGCCGGCAGGGTGACGGCGCGGCCGATGGCCGGCTGGCGGGCGGCGTTCATGTGGGGGTTGAGGGCGCGCAATTCGGCCGCGTTGGTGTCGTAGCGCAGCGCCAGACCTGCCCATGTGTCGCCGGGCTGGATGGTGATGACGGCCGGTAGCGTGTCCTGGGCGGCCGTCGGGGCGGGTGTGGCGGCGGCCAATGTGATCATCAGCAGGAATAGCCGGAGCAGGGTGGAGCGGCCGCGGTGGATCGCCTTTGAGCCGATATTCATGGGGCTATTTTACCGGCCCTCCAGCTTATGGCCAGAGGCAGATCGGTTCACCCCGTTGACACTCATGACGCAGTGTGTTATAAATATATATAATAATGCAGTGCGTCATATTGGGCATTTTTAACAGAGATAACAGGATTCTCGGCGGGTGGTGCATATGAGCTTGATATACCTGAGTCTGGGATCGAATCTGAACGACCGTTTTGCCAATCTGCGACGGGCGATCGACGAGTTGCAGCAAGTCGTCACCATCACCGCCGTATCGCCTGTCTTTGCCACCGAACCGTGGGGGGAGGTGGATCAGCCGCCTTTCCTCAACATCTGTGTGGCTGTCTCCAGCGACTTGTCACCCCGTGATTTGCTCCATCGCGTCAAGGAGATCGAGCGCCGACTGGGCCGCGTGGAGAGCTACCGCTGGGGCCCGCGTCTCATCGACATCGATATCCTGTTTTACGATCGGCTGGTCGTGCAGGATGACGAACTGACCATCCCGCACCCGCGAATCGCCGAACGAGCGTTCGTTCTGGCCCCGCTGGCCGTGCTCATCCCTGACTTTCGCCATCCACAGACCGGCCTCACCGTAGAGGAGATGCTGGACCAGGTCGATGCGACCGGCGTGGAGCGGATGGTCGAATTGCCGTTTCCCACCGCTGAACCGCAGGCGGCCGTCGCGCACGCCTGATTCGGGAGACCCGCCCAATGCACCCGGACTCACACCACAACATGCCCGAATGGGGCCGTCGCACCTACGTCATGGGTGTCATCAACGTCACGCCGGACAGCTTCTCCGGCGACGGGTTGGTCGCCGCCGGCGATCCGGCCGACGTTTTCGAGCGGGTGGCGCAACAGGCCGCCCATTTTGCCGAGACGGGGGCCGATATGCTGGACATCGGCGGGGAGAGCACGCGCCCGGGCAGCGTGCCGGTGTCGGCCGGCGAGGAACTGGCCCGCGTCATTCCCGCCATCGAGGCCGCCCGCGCGGCCGCGCCAGGGATAATCATCACCATCGACACCTACCGGGCCGAGGTGGCCGCCGCGGCGCTTGACGCCGGGGCCGACTGGGTCAACGACGTGTGGGGGCTGCGCATGGATCCGGCCATGGCCGGTCTGGTGGCCGAACGCGGCTGCCCGGTCATCATCATGCACAACCGCAGCAAACCCAAGGATGTGAATCAGGAGGCGCGTCTGGGCGGCCGCTACATCGGCGTCCATTACGACGACCTGCTGGGCGACATCCGCGCCGAGTTGACGGCCCAGGCTGGCATCGCCCTGGCCGCCGGGGTGCGACCCGACCGCATCATACTCGATCCCGGCATCGGCTTCGGCAAGACGGTGGAGCAAAATCTGGAATTAATCGATCGACTGGGCGAGATCAAAACGCTGGGCTATCCCGTTTTGCTTGGCCCGTCGCGAAAATCGTTTATTGGCTACGCGCTGGACCTGCCGCCCGACCAACGGCTGGAAGGCACGGCGGCAGCCACGGCGATCGGCATCGACCGGGGGGCCGACATCGTCCGCGTCCATGACGTGGCCATGATGGCCCGCATCGCTCGCATGACCGACGCCATTGTTCGACACGTGTGAAATCGGCGGATGCTTTCTCAGGCAACCTGGATCGGCCTTTCTCTGTCTCGGCCGGTGATCGGTGAAATCCGGAGATGCATTCCAAAATAGAGTTGTGGAGGAGTTTCCCATGTTGGATTTTCGTCCGGATGAAGAACAAAAGATGCTGACGGAGACCATCGCCCGCTTCGCTCGCGAGCGCGTGCGCAAGGTCTATCGCGAGGCTGAGGAGGACGGCGCGATTCCCGCCGCGACGGCCCGCGCCGGGTGGGAGATCGGGCTGTTGCCGACGGCCGTGCCCGAAGCCTACGGCGGGTTTGGCGACTATTCGGTCGTCACCGGCGCGCTGGCGATGGAGGAATTCGGCTGGGGCGACCTGGCCGTCACCTTCAACGTCATGACCCCCAATCTCCTGGCCATTCCGCTCATGTTGTGCGGCACCGAGGAGCAGAAGGCGGACTATCTGCCGCTGTTCACTCAGGAGGCGCCGCCCAAGGTCACGGCCGCCCTTACCGAGCCGGTCGTGCAGTTTAACCCCTACAAGCTCAAGGCCACGGCCGTCCGCGACGGCAACGCCTATGTGCTGAACGGCCGCAAGACGCTCGTCCCCTTGGCCGACGAGGCGGAAACGATCCTCGTCTATGCCGCCGAGAATGGTGTGACCCAGGCCTTTATCGTGCCCACCGGCGTCGACGGGCTGACCATTGACGCGCGCGACAAGCTGATGGGCGTTCGGGCGCTTTCGACCAATCTGATCACCCTGACCGATGTCCGCATCCCGGCGGCCAACAAGCTGGGCGGCGAGGCGGGGATCGAATTCAGCCTGATCCTCAATCACAGCCGGGTGGCGTTGGCCGCGGCTGCCGTGGGGCTGGCTCGCGCCGGGTTTGAATACGCTCGCGACTACGCCAAGCAGCGCGTGCAGTTTGGCGAGCCGATCGCCCACCGCCAGTCCATCGCCTTCATGCTGGCCGATATGGCCACCGAGATCGATGAGGCCCGGCTGCTGGTCTGGGAGACCGCCTGGCAGCTCGATCAGGGCAAGGACGTCACCCGCGAGGCGGCAATCATGAAACATCAGGTCGACCGGATGGTCATGCAGGTGGCCGACCGCGCCGTGCAAACCCTGGGTGGCTACGGCTACATCCGCGAGTACCCGGTTGAGTTGTGGCTGCGCAACGCGCGCGGTTTCACCACATTCGACGGCCTGGCGATTATATAGTGCGTGAATACGAACGCGAACAGGAGCCTATTCCATGATCAGTTTTGAAATACCTCCCTTCATTGAGAATCAGATGCAGTTAATTCGCATGGTCGCCGAGCAGGCGATGCGGCCGTATTCGCGCCAGCTGGATGAACACGAGCACGAGCGGCCGGAGGCCTTTGTGACGATGACCTGGCCCTTCACCCAGGAGATGGTCAAGCGCGCCCTGAAGCCGCTTAGGGCCCAGATCGAAGCCAACGGCAACGGCAATGGCCATGGCGGCCATGACCACTCCGGCAACGGCAGCGCCAAACCGAAGAAGGAAGGCGTCGACTACGGCATGCTGTCCTTCATCTTCATGATCGAGCAGCTGAGCTGGGGCGATGCCGGGCAGTACCTCTGCCTGCCGCACCCGATGCTGGGCGGCGCGGCCGTCGATTCGGCCGGGACGCCCGAGCAGCGCGTCCGCTTCCTCAGCAAGTTCACCGAGGGCGCTCCCAAGTGGGGGGCGATGGCCATCACCGAGCCGGGCGCCGGCTCCGACAACAGCGCCATGCGCACCACGGCCGTGCTCGACCCCGACACCAACGAGTGGGTGCTGAACGGCGAGAAGATCTTCATCACCAATGGCGCGCTGGCGCTCAAGGAGTCCGACGGGCTGTGCGTCGTCTGGGCCACCGTCGATCCGACGGCGGGGCGGGCGGGCATCAAATCCTTCGTCGTCGAGGGCAACACGCCCGGCGTCAGCATCGCCAAGCAGGAGCACAAGCTGGGCATCCGCGCCAGCGATACCGTGGCCCTCCATTTCGACAACGCCCGCATCCCCTTCGAGAACGTGCTGGGGGATCAGGAAGTGCGCCAGACCGAGAGCCGCAAGGGTTTCGCCGGGGCGATGAAGACCTTCGACGCTTCGCGTCCCGCCGTGGCCGCCAGCGCCATCGGCATCGCTCGCGCCGCCATGGAGTTCACGATCGAGAAGTTGGCCGAAGAGGGCATCACCGTCGATTACACCAAGCCGCTGCACGAGCTGACGGCTGTCGAGCGCGATGTCATGGAGATGGAAGCGCGCTACAAGGGCGCCTGGCTGCTGACCCTGCGGGCGACGGCCCAAATGGCCCACGGCGAGAGCAATCGACTTGAGGCCAGCATGTGCAAGTATCGCGCCGGGGACGCCGTGACCTGGATCACCCAGAAGGCGGTCGAGTTGCTCGGCCCCAAGGGTTATTCCCGCGAATGGTTGGCCGAGAAGTGGATGCGCGACGCCAAGATCAACGATATCTACGAAGGCACCAAGCAGATCAACCAGCTTATCGTCGCCCGGAGCATCCTGGGGTATTCTCGCCGGGAACTGAAGTAGCCCCCGGCTCAAATCAACGTCTATAATCGGTCCGTCCCGGTTTGTGTTTCAGCCCCGGGACGGACCGACTACACGCGGAAAACCAAATCATCAGGTTCAACAGGAGCGCGCATATGACCTATCGAATCGACAAGGTGGGCATCGTCGGCGCGGGAACGATGGGCGGCGGAATCGCGGCCCATTTGGCTAATATCGGCATTCCCGTCGTCCTGCTCGATATCGTCCCGCCCAACCTCAGCGACGCCGAAAAGAACGTTCCGGCGGCCCGCAACAAGATCATCAATTCGCTTTACGACCGCATGGTCAAGGCCCGCCCGGCCAATCTGGCTCGTCCCGACCGCGGGGATCTCATCACCCTCGGCAATCTGGAGGACGACTTCGACAAGTTGGCCGATTGTGACTGGATCATCGAAGTCATCATCGAGCAACTGGCCCCCAAGCAGGCGTTGATGGAGCGCCTCGAGGCTGTCCGCAAGCCCGGCTCCATCATCAGCAGCAACACATCGGGCATCCCCATCGGACAGATCGCCGACGGCCGTTCGGCCGACTTCCGCGCGCACTTCCTGGGGACCCACTTCTTCAACCCGCCGCGCTATCTGAAGCTCCTGGAGATCATCCCCACGGCCGAGACCGACCCCGACGTGGTCGAATTCATGAAGCAGTTCGGCTCGGAGGTGTTGGGCAAGGGCGTGGTCGTCTGCAAGGACACGCCGAACTTCATCGGTAACCGCTTCTTTGCCGTGGCCTCGTCCTACGGGCTGGAGCATGCCCTGCAGAATGGCTACTCCATCGCCGAGGTGGACGCCATCACCGGACCGACCATCGGCCGCCCCAAGACCGCCACCTATCGCCTTATGGACCTGGTGGGGCTGGACGTCATGGCCCATGTCAACGCCAATCTCTATGAGGCCGTGCCTCACGACCCCTACCGCGCCATCCTGAAGCCGGAGAAGACCTCGGTCCTGATGTCGGCCATGCTGGAGAAGAAATGGCTGGGCAACAAGACCGGCCAGGGGTTCTACAAGCAGGAGCGGGTCAACGGAGCTCGCGAGTTCTGGACGCTCGACCCGGCCACCATGGAATACGGGCCGACGCCCAAGGTGCGCTTTGATTCTATCGGCGCGGTGCGCAACATCACCGATCTGGGCCAGCGGCTGCGCAAGCTGCTGGAGTTCGACGACCGCGCCGCCAACTACGCCCGCGACATCCTCTATTACGGCTTCGCCTACGCCGCGCAGGTTGCCCCGGAGATCGCCTACAAGCTTTCCGACGTAGACGACGCCATGCGCTGGGGCTTCAGCCACGAGGCCGGTCCCTTCGAGATGTGGGATATGCTCGGAGTGGCCGAAACGGCGGCAAAGATGGAAGCCAGCGGCCTCACCGTGGCCCCCTGGGTAAAGGAGATGCTGGCCACCGGTCACGACGCTTTCTACAAGGGTGACGGCCGTCAGGTCTACGATTTCGACTCCGGCAGCTATCGCGCCGTCGAGCCGGACAAGAACATCATCCTCGTCAGCGATTTGCATGCCGCGGGCAAGACCGTCCTGTCCAATGACAGCGCCAGCCTCCTCGACATGGGCGACGGCGTGGCCCTGTTCGAGTTCCACGCCAAGATGAACGCCATCGACCAGGACATCATCGACATGGCCTTCCAGGCGCTGGAGCGACTGGACAGCGACTTCGACGCGCTGGTCATCGGCAACAATGGCGAGCATTTCTGCGCCGGGGCCAACCTGTTCGCCGTGGGCGTGGCCGCCGCGTCGGGCCATTTCGACCAGCTGGACAAGATGATCAAGGCTCTCCAGACGGCCACGTTTGAGCTGCGGCACGCGCCCAAACCGGTCGTTACCGCGCCGCATCAGATGGCTCTCGGCGGCGGCGTCGAGATGGCCATGGCCGGTTGGGAGGCTGTCGCCGACCACGAGACCTACATGGGACTGGTGGAGTTCGGCGTGGGGCTGATTCCGGCCGGAGGCGGCTGCAAGGAGACGCTGCGTCGCAAGGTGAACCCGACGATGCGCGCCGCCAACGCCGACGTACTGCCGCCCTTGCAGGAGGCGTTCGAGCAGATCGCCCTGGCCAAGGTGGGCACGAGCGCCTGGGAGGCGCGCGGCTTCGGCTATCTGACGCCACAGGACACTATCGTCATGAACAGCGACCACCGGCTGGCCCGCGCCAAGCAACGCGCCCTGCAGCTGGTCGCTGCCGGGACACGGCCGCCGGAGGTCGAGAAGATCTATGCCGCCGGACGGGACGCGCTCTACGCGCTCAAGCTGGGCGTCAAGTCTTTGCTGTGGGGCAACTTCGCCTCCGAGCACGACGCCAAGGTCGCCGGCAAGCTGGCCTATGTCCTCACCGGCGGCGACATCAGCGCCCCGGCCTGGGTCGATCCGTGGTACATCCTCGATCTGGAGCGCGAGGCGTTTCTGTCGCTGTTGGGCGAGGAAAAGACGCGCGAGCGCATGATGCACATGTTGCAGACGGGCAAGCCGTTGCGGAACTAAAACAAGGGAAAATATTATGACACGAGAAGCTGTAATTGTGGCCGGTTCCCGGACGGCTGTCGGAAAATCAAAGCGCGGCACCACCCGCAATTGGCGCTCGGATGAGATGGCCGCGGCCGTCATCCAGGACCTGATGCGCAAGGCGCCCGCCCTCGACCCGGCCGAGATCGACGATGTGATCATCGGCTGCGCCATGCCCGAAGGCGCCCAGGGACTGAACTTCGCCCGCACGATCGCCTTGCGGGCCGGGTTGCCGGTGGAGACGCCGGGGCAGACCGTCAATCGCTTTTGCTCCAGCGGCTTGCAGACCATCGCCATGGCCGCCGAACGCATCATCGCCAACGGCGCCGACGTCATCATCGCCGGCGGCGCGGAGACGATGAGCCTGGTGCCCATGACCGGCTTTCGGGTGAACCCCAACCCGTATGTGGTGGAGCATATGCCCGAGGTCTACATGGGTATGGGTCTGACGGCCGAGCAGGTGGCCGACGAGTACGAGGTCACCCGGCAGGCTCAGGACGAGTTCGCCGCCAACAGCCATCACAAGGCGGCCGCGGCCTATGAGCGGGGCGCGTTCAGGGACGAGATCGTCCCGCTGGAGATCGAGGAAGTGACCGCCGGGCCGAACGGGCCGCAGCGCGTGACCACGCTCTTCGACCGCGACGAGCATCTCCGACCCGAAACCACGGTGGAGGGGCTGGCCAAGCTCAAGCCGGTGTTCAAGCAGGGCGGAAGCGTGACCGCGGGTAACTCCTCGCCGTTGAGCGACGGCGCGGCGGCGGTGATCGTGATGGAGCGAAGCAAGGCCGAGGCCCTCGGTCTGACGCCGATCCTGCGCTTTGTGGGCTTCAATGTCGGTGGCGTGCGGCCTGAAGTCATGGGCGTCGGCCCGCTGGCGGCCGTGCCGCGCGTTCTGGCGCGCACGGGGCTGTCGTTGAGCGACATCGACCTCATCGAGCTGAACGAGGCCTTTGCCTCGCAGGCGGTGGCCGTCATTCGCGGACTGGGGCTGGACGAGGCGCGGGTCAACGTCAACGGCGGAGCCATCGCCCTCGGTCATCCGCTGGGCTGCACCGGCGCGAAGCTGACCGTCCAGCTCATGCACGAGATGCGGCGGCGCGGCTCGCGCTATGGCATGGTGACGATGTGCATCGGCGGCGGCATGGGCGCGGCCGGGATATTCGAAGCGCTTAACTAACTGCAGCGCGCTTAACTAACTGCAGCGCAAACTGTCAGATTGCGGGCTGTAGCGCACACTGTCAATTTGCGGGCTGTAGCGCTGTCAGTTTGCGGGCTGTAGCGCACACTGTCAGTTTGCGGGCTGTAGCGCAAACTGTCAGTTTGCGGGCCGAAGAGGGCGAGCCAACGGCGAACAAAGTCATCACGCACGACGATGGTGACTTCGCCGTTGACTCGCCCCTACTTCAACGCCAGATAATCCCGCCCGTGCAAGCGGTCCGCGATTCGCTCCCAGATTTGCTCCAGATGGTCCTCATGCTGGACGTAATCCAGATTGTCAGTATCGACCGTAAGCACCGGGCTGAGGGTGAAGCTGGCCGCCCACTCATCATACAGCCGGTTCAGGTCTTGCAGATAGCTGTCGGCGATGCCTCGCTCAAATTCGCGGCCGCGGCTGGAGATACGACGGCGCAAGGTCGACACCGAGGCCTGCAGGTAGATCACCAGGTCCGGCGGCCGCAGCATGTGGGTCATGGTCTGATATAGCTCAAAGTAGGTCTGCCAGTCACGCTCGCTCAAATACCCCTGACGGTAGAGATTGCGAGCGAAGATCTCGGCATCCTCATACACACTGCGATCCTGCAATTGTGATCCGGGCTGTTGCAGCAGCTCGTGATGTTGTTGCAGTCGCCGCACCAGAAAGAATACCTGCGAATGAAAGCTCCAACGGTTCATGTCGCCGTAGAAATCGGCCAGATAGGGGTTCTCGGCCACCGCCTCATAGACCGGTTCCCAGCCCAGTTGACGGGCCAATAGCGATACCAGGGTGGACTTGCCGACGCCGATATTGCCGGCGATGGTGATGAAATAAGTGGGCATAAACGAACCTTGCTCCTGAGTTGGCGCGCGCCGGGAGGAATATGACAAATCGTAGGGCAAAACCTGACTTTTGTCACTATTAACCCCAGTCCGAAGTGCTAGAGTATTTGTGGAGCGATTTGCCGCCTGTTATCATTGGCAAACCGTGCTATTCGAGGATGCTTTCTGATTAAGGAGCATGATCATGCGAGTTGTAATCGATCGGGATCTGTGTGATGCCAGTTTGCCCTTCTGCCAGCGGTGTTCGGCGGCGTTCATTCGCTATCCCGAAGGCGTCGACCGTCACTGCATCCGGGCCATCACTGACGACGGCAGCGAGTTGCTGACCATCGAGCTAAAGACCGACGGCCGGGAATTCGTCATCGAACTGACCGACGAGGAACGCGAACTCGCCTCGGTCGAGGGCTGGGATGCGCTGGCTGACTTCGATCCGGCGTTGTTTCGCACCGGAGCGATGGAGCGCTGGCGTGAACTGAGCCGGCTGGCGATCAACCATTAGCCGTTCAGCCTCGTCGAATTTGTATCAATCGCCCGTGGGGTAGGGTGGGGCGGTTGCTGCCCGCTGCCCGGCCGGAATTTATCGGAATTGAATCCAGTAAATAATCGCTCCCCACAGCACCCCGCCGAGGATGATCAGCGGCAGAAAGAGCGGGTGGGCGCGAAAGTTCGTCTTGTGCCGGAACGCCAGCATCCCCAATAACGCCCCCGCGAACCCCCCGGCCAAAGCCAGCAGGTGCAGCAGCGCCTCCGGCACGCGCCCCGCGCCGGCCTTGGCCGACACCTTGTCGTAGCCGTAAATCGCAAAGGCTACGACACCGGCCGCCAGCAGCCAACTCCAGTACCAACTCCACGTCGTCGAGGATGTCAAAACCAGAAACAGGGCGAGAGAGCCGACGGCCGCCAATCCGCCAAAAACAGTGAAATTCCGACTATGCATTTGGTTTCCCTTTAATGCGAACTATTCGATCGACAGGATGTGGAGTTTGGCGTGGGGCACAGTCTCGTAGGCCCCAAAATGGAACTTGATAGTGAAGCCGTTTTGCAGCGCCGGGTTATGTTCGGCCTGGGCTTTGGTCTCGCTGACGGCGTACTCCAGCAAGGCCAGAAAGCGCTCGCCTTGCTGCTGTTTCATCTCCTCGGTGCTGAAGCCCGACTCGAACGGGACGGCCAGCCAGTGAATGTGGGCTTCCGGCTCCATGCTGGCGATGATGGCGAACCCCTGACTGTCGTCGCGAGCGATCACCGTGCCGGATTGTTCTCCGCGCAATATGGCCGAAAAGGGGCTATCGAAATCGGTATCGTCCATGGCTCCTGCTCTCCTTGTTGTTTATGGGTAATGATCAGATATCGGCCACCACGGCCTGATCATCGATGGCGTAGGCGTGGGGCATACGTCGTGTGTTGTAGGCACGACCTACCGTGCCCCGCGCGTCCACGGCGATGAGGCCACCCTCGCCACCGGTTCGTTCCTGCAGCACGCGGATGGCTGACTCGCAGGCGGCTTGCGCCGACAAACCGAGGCCCACGAAGTCGCAGGTCTGCTTGCTGATGACGACGCGCATGAGGGCCTCGCCATAGCCGGTGGCGCTGACGGCCGCTGTCCAGTTGTCGGCATAGGCGCCGCTGCCCACCAGCGGACTGTCGCCGACGCGGCCCGGCCGTTTGTTGCGCGTGCCGCCGGTCGAAGTCGCCGCCGCCAGGTCGCCGTTGGCATCCAGAGCCACCGCGCCGACAGTGTCGCCGAGGGTCGCCGGGGATTTGCCTTCGACCAGCAGCTCCTCGACCTCGCAGCGCGAGAAGCCGATCTCGTCGGCGAAGGCATCGGCGCCCCGACCGACGAGGAAGTTATGGCCGCTGTCGTTCATCACCCGCCGGGCCAGGCTGATGGGATGCCGAACGCGCTGGATGGCGGCGATGGCGCCCAGCGCCAGGTCGCGGCCGTTCATGATGATGGCGTCCATCTCCACGTCGCCGTCGGTGTTGGGATAGCTCCCGCGTCCGGCATCGAGGACGGGGCAATCCTCCAGGATGTTGACGGCCGCTTCCACGGCATCAAGCGCCGACCCGCCGTCGCGGAGGATGGCGCGGCCCATCTCGGCCGCTTCAGCGCACGCCTGCCGCGCTATTTCGCACTGTTCCTCGGGTATATTCCAGCCGCCCGCGCCGCCATGGACGATGATCGCTATTGACATGCTGATTCCTTCCTGCAAACCTGTGATGCGTCCATTATAAACGCCATGCAATTGGTTTGTCGAAATTTGGGGCGAATTCGGGCAGGGTTGTGGAGCAAGCTGTTAGCCTCACTACCTATCACTTTGATAGGTAAAAGAAAAGACTGGGCGCAAATCCTTGATATGATTGATTTGTCGAAAAACCCAATCAAGGAGTTAAACATGCATCCCAGTCTTCAACTTTATAATAGTCTC
>JAGOZU010000075.1 GCA_018058545.1 Promineifilum sp.
GGCCAAAACAGTGTACTTACGCATCATCTCTTGAAACTCTCCTCAAATAAAATGGTTTTCCAAAGCAACCCCAACGGGTTGCAACCCTAAACTATACCGTATCGGGCGCGCTTCGGCCAGATGGCGGCCGTTAATCATCGCCCATCTCCATCCCGTCATGGCTCTCCTGGCTTTCGCCATCCATGCCCGGGCCATCCATTCCACCGCCATGCCCGCCGCCCATCCGGATCTCCAGCCCGCCCGAAGCCAACAGCTTCATGACCTCGTCGGACTTCATGACCATCGCGCCGTCCTGGTCGAAGGCCAGCGCCCTGGCGTCGTCCTCGTGAACCACCGACGCCACGCCGGTTCCCATCGGCGTGTGGATGCCCGCGTTGAGGACGATCCACGCTTCTTCCAGCCGTATCCATTCGGCCGTGTGCATGTCCCGCGCCCAGGCAGAGGCGATCTCCTCCGGGTTGTGGTGCATATAGCGCAACATCTCGCCCAGATCATCGAACATCCGCACCTCGCCGTCCTTGGTCCAGTAGGCCGAGGCGAAATTATCCTCGCTGATGATCATGTTGCAGGCGTGGCAAACATCCACTCCCAGCATGATCTCCGGCGGTTCGTCATAGGTCTCGCTTCCGCCACAGGCGGAAAGCATCAACAGTCCCAGGGCCATGAGCGCCGCCACGACCCCCAGCGGCCGGAACAACCCCGACCGCCCAATCGATCCTTTATGCCGCATCTCGAACTTCATATTACTCCCCTTTTCCTGAACACCTGGGTGGCCAAGGCGAAGGGAACGATGACCCAGGTCAACAATAAGCCGACCAGCAAGGGCCACAACGTCGTGCCGTAAGTCCGGAAAGCGTAGATGCCCGCCGGTCCCAAAACTTCAAGGTTATTGCGCAAATCAAAAACGGCGGCGATCTTGAACACCTGCAGCGGGTTGATCAGCGCCAACGCCAGCAGTTGCCAGGCCTTCAGCTTCATGACCACAGCCGTGCCCATCAAGCCCAAATCGCCGAAATAGACCAGTATGAGCCACAGGAACAGGGCCAGACCCACGGCCGTGGCCGCTTTTTTCACCGCGGCCGAGATCAGAAAGCCCAGGCTCAGGCTGACGATGGCCAGCAACACCGACAACACCATCAGGGTCGCAAAGATGCCGAAATCGCCCCCGCCCCCGGCCACGACCATCATGACCCCGGTCAGGCCGAAGCCGATGAGCAGCGCGGCCGTCAGCGCCAGCGCCAGCCCCACGAACTTGCCCAGCAGAAGCTCGCCGCTGCTGATGGGTTGGGCCAACAGATAGATGAGCGTGCCCTTCTCCCGCTCCCCGGCCAGACTCAGCGCGCCCAGCGTCAACCCCATGAGGGGCACGATGAGCAGGATGAGGTTGATCAGCCCGGCGGTGGTGCGGCCGAAGCCGGCCACGCCGTAGCTGCCCGCGCCGGACACAGAAAACCAGGCCAGCGCCAGCGACAGCCCGGCAAAGGCGATGGCGTAGAGCAGGAACCAGCGATTGCGAAAAGCGTCGCGCAGCTCCTTCTGAATCAGCGTCAGTACGTTTTCAAAATCCATGATCAGGTCTCACACGAACGCAGCGCCACGACGACCGGCCGGCCGCCACGCGCCTATTCGATGGAAAAGTCGTCAACCTCAATGCCCGCCTCATGCAAGACGCGGATGACCTTGCCCTTCGCTCCGGGGGCCACATGGACGCGCAGGCCGCGGCCGTTGCGACTGACCGGCATGCCCAGCCCCTCCAGATGCTCCACTGCCGGGTCGATGACCGTCTCCGGCAGATAGATATGCAGCGTCGTCTCCCAGCCCAGCCGTCGCTCCAGCTGGTCGGGCGGGGCGTCCACCACGAGGCGGCCGCCTTCCAGCAACAACACCCGGTCAGCCAGCGCCGTCACCTCTTCCAGATGGTGGGACGAGAAGATCATCGTCTTGCCCTTGCTTTTCAGCGAGCGCAACAGCACCAGAAACTCCTCGCGCGAGCGAATGTCGAGGCTGGCCGTCGGCTCGTCGAGCACCAGAATGGGCGGGTCGGACAGCAGCGCGGCCGCCAGCGCCAGCCGTTGCTTCAGACCGCCGGACAGCTGGCCCACGCGCTTGTGGACGTGGGGAACCAGGCGCACTTGCTCCAGCAGCGGCTGAAAGTCGAAGCCGTCGGGCACTTTCTTCAGCCGGGCGTAGAAGATGAGCGTCTCGGCCACGGTCATGTCGTCGTGGAAGCTCAACTCCTGGGGCACGAAGCCGATGAGACGGCGCACGGCCTTGCCGGCGCGACGCGCGTCCAGCCCGTCAACGAGGATCTCGCCCTCGAACGGGAACAGATTCAGAAGGCAGCGCACGGCCGTGGTCTTGCCGGCTCCATTGGCCCCCCAGAGGGCCACCGCTTCACCCGCCCCGACAGTAAAGGACAGGTCATCTACGGCCGTGAACCGCCCGAATCGTTTCGTCAAATTCCTGACTTCAATCATATTAATCACCGTGGCTCAACTCCTCGCGCCCCATCGGGGCGGTCGGAGCGGGCATGTGATAGCGTCGTTGCCCCAGTCGCATGAAGGCGTACAGGGACAGAAGCGCCAGCGGCAGCAGCAGAACGGGCCACAGCGCGCCCTCGTTGCCGACGATGGGCAGGGGTGCGCCATCGGGCGGGAGCGGCTGGGTCAATGGGGCCTCATCCACCAGGATGGGCTGCGGCCGGACGATGGGAAAGGCGCGCGCGGCGAAATCAACCGCGTTCACCACCGGGCTATAGAGGAACAACCGCAGTTCCGGCCGGCTGCCGAGCAGGTTGTCCAGCAGCCGTTGGGCCTGATAGGGCATCTCGCCGCGGCCGTCGCCGTCGGCGTCATAGCCGGCATAGTCGCTCCAGTAGTTGCCGCGGTCGCGCACGGTCCATTCATTATCCCGCAATTGGCCACCCCCGGCCACGACCACCTGCTGCTCGTTTTCCACAAAGCTGTTGTCGCTGATCATGTTGTGGCGCACCGACGGCAGCATCTCGATGGCGATGTCGTTATAGGCAAACAGATTGCCCTGCATAATGCCGACACTGTTCAGCTCGCGCGGCGAGGCGTCGAGAAAGGCCCCCACCCGATTGTCCAGGATGCGGTTGCCGATCAGCGAGGCATCGTCGACGTCCTTCAGGCCGATGCCGTAGCCGCTGGGGCCGCGATTGAAGGCCAGCAGGTTGTCCTTCACCACCGTGCGGCGGCTGTACATGAGATAGGCGCCGACCGAGTTATGGGTCAGCCGGTTGCCCTCGATGATGGCGTCGTCGTCATACATGAAATGCAGCCCGTAGCGGCCGTGGGTGAACTCATTGTTGCGCAGCGTCAGCCGCTGCGAATACCACAGCACGGCATCGCGGCCGTTGATGGTGACGTTGCCTTCGATGAGGACGTCGTTGCTCTCCCAGATACGGATCAGGTCGCCGCGCCGGGCGATATCGAGGTCCTTGCCGGTGATGTGGTTGTTGCGCAGGGTGCTGTTTGGACTGCTGTGAAGGTAGATGCCGAACAGCACGTCTTCGAGGATGTTGTCCTCGATGAGCGCACCGGGCGCGCCGACGTTCACCCCGGCATCCTCGGTGATCAGCTTGTTGCCGGAGTTGCGCAGCGTGAAGCCGCGAACGGTCACATCCGGGGCGGTCACCAGCAGCACCGTGCCGGAATAGTTGGCGTCCAGCGCGGGGTTATCGATGCCGATGAGGGTCAGCGGCTTGTCGATCACCAGATTGCCGTTGAAGACGCCGCCGGTCACCTCGATGGTGTCGCCGGGTTGGGCCGCCGCCACGGCCGCCGCCAGCTCCTCGGCCGGCACACGGGTGATCCCGCTCGCCCGCGCCGCATGGGGAACGGCCGCGAGGAGGAACAGGATGAGGAGGAGACGATAGAACTTCATGACGAATGACGAATTGGGAATTACGAATTACGAATTACGAATTACGAATTACGAATTACGAATTACGAATTACGAATTACGAATTACGAATCCATATTATATCAGGCTTTGTCGGCCAGCGGCTTGTAGGCGCGACGCTGGTAATACAGCCCGGCCAGGATAAGCCCCGACGCCAGAAAAGCCAGCCAGATGCCGGGCAGGAACCGGGCGATGGTCTCGAACTGGCCGACGAAGCCGGAGCCGAGAATGGGCGGCACAAACGGCTTGATGGCGCTGCTCAACGGCGCCTTGGGGTCGAGATTCAACCCGAAATTGCGCATCCAGTAATACATATCGCCCAGAAAGATGAGCGGCCACAGGATGGCCGGCAAGGCCATGAGCAACGTCCACGGCGAACGAATAAAAATCGCCGCCAGAGTCAGCAATACCAGCGCGGTGATCACGATGAAGCTCAGCGAACGCTCCAGCTGGGCGGCCTCGTCCAGCGGCCGCATGCCGATGTAATGATTCAGGCCGTCGATCTCCTTCACGTCGCCTTCCATGCGGTTGACGAACACCTGGACCGACAATCCGCCCGGATATTGCGGCGCTTTCAAGGTCATTCCCCAATAGGGAAAGAAAATCGATATCAGCAGCAAAAAGGCGGCGACGCCAAACAGGATACTGGGCAGACGAAACCTCTTCTTGTCCTCCTCGGACAGCTCTTTCGGGGTACGCGGCCCGATGATTTTCTCGATCAATTTACTCATGAGTTCCTCTCGCCATTGAGCATTGGCGTGACACGGAAAGGGGGGTGAGGTCGGGGCGATTTGTCGGTCGCCCCGACCTCTCACACTAAGGAGTAGTGATTAGTTGATGACCGGAGCTTATTCCTCCGGGTCAATCGTCAGATAGCCCATCATCTCCAGATGCAGGGCCGAGCAGAACTCGGTGCAGTAGAAGGAGAACACGCCGTCCTGTACCGCGTCGAACTCAAAGCTCGCCACTTCGCCCGGCTCCAGGCTGATGTGGATGTTGTAGGCCGGGATGGTGAAGCCGTGGGTCGCGTCCAGCGCGCGCTCGACGTTGGTGATGTGCCAGGTGACATGGTCGCCCTTCTTGATCTCCACCCGCTCGGGGGTGAAGTGGCTGCGGATGGCCGTCATGTAGACCGTGACGTTGTTGCCGTCGCGCTCGACTCGCTCGGAGCCTTGCGCGGGGGCGTCGGGCCGCACCGACTGCGTGTGCGGATCCCAGCCGATCTCGGGATAGACGTCCCACGGGCTGAGCTTGTCGGCCTTGATGATCTGGGCGTAGTGCGGCTCGCCGTCGGGCAGCGGCATGTCATAGACCAGGGGCATGTTGGTGCCCGGCTGGCTGATGTCCAGCAGCTGGAAGTTTTGCGGCAGCAGCGGGCCGACCGGGATGAAGCGGTCGACCGCCCATTTGTTCATGGCCACCAGCCAGTTGCCGTCGGGGGAGACGGTGTCGCCTTCGGCCGTCACCAGGTGGCCGATGTTGTAATGCACCGGCGTCTTGGTGATGAGCGTCCACGGCGGGTCTTCGTTCAGTTCATCGAACGAGCCGCCCAGCGACCAGCGGGCCACGGCCGAGTCGAGGAACAGGCTGGTGTAGGCATAGCCCTTGTTGTCGAACTGCGTATGCAGCGGGCCAAGGCCCAGCTCAACCTGCGTCTCCATGACGGCGTCGAAGTCCAGAATCGGCACGCCGTACTGGTCGGTGTCGCTCGTGCCGGCCTCGATGGCCGCCATGATCTTGTCGAAACCGAAGACGGTCACATGCGGGTCCAGCTTGCCGGCGACGATGATGAACTCACCGTCGGGGGTCACGTCGGAGCCGTGGGGGCTTTTCGGTTCGGGGGCGAAGTAGAGCAGCCCTTCAGCGATGGCCGTCTCGAGGCTGATGACCGGGAAGTCATTGATCAGGTCGAACTTGCCGGCTTCGTAGACTTCGGCAGCCTTCTTCAGGTTGATGATATGGAGGAAGTCCATATCGTTCTGGCTGGCGCCGGACTCGAAGGGCGGGTTGCCCAATTCGACGCCGCCGGTGGCCAATTCGGTGTTGATGGAGTTACAGAAGACCCAACCGTCGCTGACCAGCTTGCCGCTGTCGCACAAGTCCTGCCAGTAGGGCGGCAGCTCGATGGCGAACGATTTGTCGGTGGCGATGCGACCGGCCTCGCGATTGAACTTCCAGAAGGTGATCATGCCCTGATAATCTTCTTCGTAGTTCTCGATGGAGCTATATTTGAAGCCCAGAGGCATGCCGTACTGGCCGCCCTCGATGATCCAGTCGGTGTTCGGGGTCACGAACGTGCCGCCGTGGTCGCTGAGGGTGATGGGGTTCTTGACGATTTGCTTGACTTCGAAGTCGCGCAGGTCGATGACCGCCACGCGGGCGTTGGCCTTGTCGTTAATGAACAGATACTGGCCGTCATATTCGCCGTTGGTCTCGCTGAGGCCGGGATGATGGGTATCGGCCCAGGTCAGCGGGGTGCCGTCGGCGGCCAGGCCGCCCTCTCTCAACACCTGCAGCGTGCCCAATTCACCGTAGCCGAAGCCCTGCCAGGGTTCGGGGGTGAAGACGGCGATCTGCTTGATGATGCGCATGGAAGGCAGGCCGATGACGTACACCTGGCCCGACTGGCCGCCCGATGCGAACAGATAATATTCGTCATGCTTGCCGCTGGGCGTGTAGGTCTTCACGGCGTTGACGATGTCGCCCGGGGTCAGGCCACGAGCTTCGGCGATGGCGTTGATGTCTTCCGTCGCGCCGGCTCCCTGGGGGACGGCCGCGGCGCCGCCGGTGTTGTCGCGGCAGCTGACGATCAGGACGGCCATGGCCGCCAGGATCATCAACACCGTAACCAACATAAGCGGTCTGGTCGATTTGCGGTTGAGTGTCATTTTCTTCCGTTTCTCCTGTAGGTTGCGGCCAAAACGCCGCAGGAAAAAGATAGGGTGAGTCAGATAACTGACAGGATAGCGGAAGGGGTGATTTTGTTCTTTGCAATAATGCAAAGAGGGGCAGTGTATTGTTGGACGATTAACGGGAGCCCGCCGGCAGGGTCATCAAACCTGAGTCACTCTCTGTGGTTCGTTGTCACAAACCACAGAGAGTGACGAGTAATAAGCTACGAGATGGTAAACGTGCAGGTCACATTGTCGCCCGCGGCCAGCGTCACGCTGACCGAGTTGCCGGATGTGACGGGGCTGCCGCTGTCGCACGTGATGCTATTCACCACCACGCCCGAATCATTCGCGCTGACCCGATACGCGCCCGGCGTCAGATCGCTGAACGTGAAGCTCCCGTTGTTGCCCAGGGGTATCGCGCCTACCTTGTCGGTGAACTTCTGGATGCGGTGGTTGCCGGTGTCGGCGACATAGACGTTGCCCGCCTTGTCCACGGCGACGTCGCCGGGCATGGCGAACTCGCCGTCGCCGTTGCTCCGCTCGCCGCCCCATTGGCCCAGGTAGTTGCCGTTGTTGTCGAACTTCTGGATGCGGTCATTCATGAGATCGACCACGTAAACGTCGCCTCTCACGTTCGTCGCCACGCCGTGGGGGGAATTGAACTGGCTATGGCCCCGGCCCTGGCTGCCCCACCCGGTTACACTGCCACCGCCCTTGTCGTCGGTCTTCAGAATGCCGTTGTTGCCGGTGTCGGCGACGAAAACGTTACTCCACTCGTCGACGGCCACGCCGTTGGGCCGGGAGAAGCCGCCCCACTCGCCACGCGTGTGGCCGTTGCTGTCGAACTTAACGATACGGTTTTTCAAGCCGTCGGCCACGTAGACATTATACGCCTTGTCCACCGCCACGCCGGTGGGGAGAAAGTCCCCGCTCATTACGTCGCCCGTCCACTGATTCAGGTATTTGCCGTCGCTGTCAAACATCTGAATGCGGCGGTTTTCCCTGTCGGCAACGTAGACGGTGTTGCCAAAATCCACCGCCACGCCTTCCGCCCATCTGAACTGGCCATCGCCGCTGCCACCTTTGCCCCACTGGGTCAGGAAACGGCCGTCACTGTCGAATTTCTGGATGCGGTTGTTGCCCGTATCGGCGACGTAGACGTTGCCCGCCCCGTCCACCGCCACGGCCTTGGGGTGGGTAAACTCGCCGTCACCCGTCCCAAACCTGACCAATGAGTTCAACAGGTTGCCGTTGCCATCGAACTTATGGATGCGGTCGCCACTAATGGCGTAGAGATTGCCCGCCGCGTCCAGAGCCATGGCTCCCCCGCCGCCCCACTGGCTCACATAGGCGCCGTTGCTGTCGAACTTTTGGATGCGCTTGTTGCCCGTGTCGGCGACATAGACGTTGCCCGCGCCGTCCACCACCACGTCCTCCGGCTTGCTGAATTCACCGTTCCCCTGCCCCCAATTGCTGCCGCCCAGATTGCTCAGGTGGGTGCCGTCGGCGGCGAATTTCTGGATGCGATGATTGCCTCTGTCGGCGAAGTAGACGTTGCCCGTCCCATCCACCGCCACGCCGGCGGGGTCGAGCGCCGGATCAGTCCCGCTGCTTTTTCCGCCGAAGGAAGCCAGGTAGACGCCGGCGCTGTCGAACTTCTGGACGCGCTGGCTGTATGTATCGGCGACGTAGACATTGCCCGCCCCGTCCACGGCCACATCCTCCGGGTACATGAACTGGCCGTTCTCCGGCCCCCAGATACCCCACTGGGTCAGGTAGATGCCGTTGCTGTCGAACTTCTGGACGCGGTTAGCCGTCTTATCGACGACATAGACGTTACCCGCCCCATCCACCGCCACGCCGGAGACTGCGCGAAACTGGCCATTGCCGCCGCCGTAGCTGCCCCAGCTGCTCAGAAAGTTGCCGCCGGCATCGTACTTCTGAACGGTTTTGGTGGTGGCGTCGAGAACGTAGAGGTTTCCCGCCCCATCCACGGCCACGTCTTGCGGCGTCGAAAACCGCGCCTTGCCCCGGCCCCATTGCATCACATAGTGGGGTATAACTGAATGGAGCGCTATTTCCAAATTGACCGCGCTGGGTGGGGCTGTCACTACCTTAACCGTCAGTGAAGCCGTGCCGCTCGGTGCGGGAACAGGGGATTGAGTTGTCATCGAATCGTTCTCCTTTTCTGATTAGTAACCCGAATGATGTTTCGTCCCACGGCCTTCACGACTGGGGCTTCCCGCGTCAACGGGAAAACGAGCACTAAATCGAAGAAAAGGAGAAGCTCGGTGGCGACCGGCGACAAGCTCCGGAAGAGCATTTTGAAGTCATCGGTCACGCTATTGAACACCTTATTCAGCGATGGGAGGACGTGCGGTTGCACCGGCGAATCCTCCTTGGAGCGGTCGTGGCCTTGTTCCGAACTGGTTGACAGTATAATTGGAAGGAAGTCGCAAGTCAATGGGGGAGCCGTCCCCTGTCACGATCCCGGCGGGGGAATGTCCTCGGCCAAAGCCACCATCTCGTGGGCCTGCAGCAGGGTGATCCGCTTGCGGCCGGTGGCGATGAGGCCGTTGCTCTCCCATTTGCTCAGGATGCGGCTGACGTTGTAGAGGTTGGTGCCGGTCATCTGGGCCAGATCCTCGCGACTGAGGGCGATGTCGATGAGCAGCCCCTCGTCGGTGCGACGGCCGAATTGCCGCACCAGTCGCATGAGCGCCCGGGCCACGCGCTGCTCCACCTGCTGCGTCGCCAGCTCCTGGAAGCGGCCCATCATCTGCGTGAAACGGCCGCCGACCATCTTCATGCCGTTGATGGCCAGTTGGGCGTTGTCCTGCATCAGGTCGTGCATCGTCTCCTGCCGCCAGCCGACGGCCGAGCACGGCTCGATGGCCTCGGCCGACAGCGGGTAGGGGTGCTCGTTCAGGGCCACCACGATCCCCAATCCCTCCCCCGGCCCGAAGTAGTTGACGATGACCTGGTCGCCCTCGTCGGTCACCATCGACAGCTTGACGCGGCCGCTGATGAGGACATACATCATCGTCGACTCCTCGCCCTGGTGGAAGAGAAACGCCCCCGGCGGCAGGTCGTACGTCCGGCCTTCGGCGATGATGTCGTCGATTTCATCGAGCGACAGATGGGCAAACAGGGAGCACCGCGCGATGGTCTCGCGATGGGAGGCCGGTTGGATCATATCGCCCCGATTTTACCATACCACGGCCTGACACGCCTGTTTGTGTTAATCGGCCGATTCCCCCTATAATTCACCGTATTCAAGGAGCAAATCACCCAAAATCATGAAACGCATCTTCCTGATCATCCTGCCACTCGTCCTGCTGGCGCTGTTGGCTGCCTGTGGCGGCGAAAATGGCCCCGACGCGGCGGCGGCCGTCGAGCGCTATCTGACGGCCAAGGTCGGCCGCGACGCCGACACCGTCCGCGCCCTGCTCTGCTCGGCCATGGAGGCTGACCTGGAGCGCGAATCCCACGCCTTCGACACCGTCAGCGACGCGCGAATCGAGAACATGGCCTGCACCGTCGTCGATGACGATACCGTCCGCTGCGACGGCCGCATCGTGGCCTCCTATGGCCTGGAGGAGACGGAGTTCCCGCTGTCGTCCTACCGGGTGGTGCAGGAAGACGGCGAGTGGCGCTGGTGCGGCGAGGGGGAGTGAGGCACGGGGGCGGCCCGGTTTTCCGGGCAAATCTTGCAGATCGGTATTTGAGAAGATAGGCTATGCGAAGACTCGCCACCCGCGAAAACCTCCTGGCCCTGCTGCTCTGCCTTCTGGTCGTCCTGCTGCTCGTCGTCGCCACCGACAGCGCCCCGCAATGGATCTATCAGGGGTTCTGAGCGAAGAAGGGTCAGGCGACTATTACCTTCATGCGCCACCTAATCGCCAATACCGGCCTGGCCGCCCGGCTGGTCCTTGTCTTGGTCATCCTCATCATCCTGACGACCCTCAGCGCCGGGGTCCCGGCCTATTTGCTGGCCCGCGAGCAACTGGAGCGGCAAGCCTGGGAACGGGTGGACGGCACACGCCGGGCCACTGAATCCCTCTATGAGGCCACGCTCAACCGCGCCATCGATCTGACCGCGCTGCTGGCCGAGCGGCCGACGCTGCGCCGGCTGGTGCTCGAGGACGACCGGGCCAATCTGGAATCCTATCTCGCCACCTTCCAGGAGCAGAGCGATCTCGACCTCATCCAGGTGTGCGCCGGGGACGCGGCGATCGTCACGATCGGCCAGGAGGCGACGCTCTGCGCGATTACGCCGGGAGACGGGGTGAGATCCGTGGAAGACCGGCCGTTTTTGCTGGCTCGCCACCTCATAGCCGGCGACGACCAACAGGGAAGCGTCGGTTCGGTCATCACCGGGATACGCCTCGACACACAATTCCTGGCCCAGTTGAGCGACAACACCGGCGTGGAACAGTCGATCCTGGTTGAAGACGGCCGCGCCGTCGTGTCCACCTTGCCGCCCGGCCCGATCACCGCCGAGCTTGCGCCCGACGGCTGGCGGGTCACCGCATCCGGGCTGCCATTCTTCGCCGCGCAGTTTCCGCTCCCCGGCCACACGGAAGGGTTGTATGGCGAAGTCGCCCTGCCCATCGGGACCCTGTTGGAGACGGAACGCGAGGCCCTGGCGATCCTCATCTTCGGCAGCGGGCTGGTGGCGCTGGTCGGGGCGGTGTCGGGGGCGTGGTTCATTCGCCGGATGACCGCCCCGTTGAGCGATCTGAAGCTGGCCGCCGAGCGGATCAGCGGCGGCGATTTGAACGCGCCTATCCCGCGTTTCGATGGGCCGCCGGAACTGGCGACGCTGTCGGCCACGCTGGAGCGCAGCCAGGCGACGATGCTGGAGGCGCTGGACGAGCGGTCGCAGGCCCGCGACTGGCTCAATACGCTGGTTCAGTCGGTGGTCGAGGGCGTCATCACCTTCGATACCCGCGGCCGCGTGACCTTCATGAGCCAGGGCACGGAAATCATGACCGGTTGGCCGAGCCAGGAGGCCATTGGACGGCCGATCAACGATCTGTTGCCGCCGGCCGAACCGCACGAGGGCGAAACCTTCTTCGATCATTTGCCGCCCGCCGGTGAAAAGCGGGAGATCGAGACGCGAACGCGGTCGGGCAAGAGCCTGGTGCTGGCGATCACCGGCGCGCGCATGGTTCCGCCCAATAGCGATACGGTGCAAGTGGCGTTGGTGCTTCGCGACGTGACCGAAGAGCAGGCGTTGCGCAATCTGCGCTCCTTCTTCCTGGCCAATATCTCCCACGAGTTTCGCACGCCGCTGAGCACCTTGTCGGCCTCGCTGGAATTGCTGATGGATCAGGCTGACGATCTCTCGGCCGACGACATTCGCGAATTGCTGCGGCCGACTCACCTGAGCTTGCTCAGCTTGCAAACGCTCATCGACAACCTGCTGGAAAGCAGCCGGATCGAGGCCGGGATGTTCGTCTTGCGTCGCCGGCCGGTGGCGCTGGAGGTGATCATCGCCGATGCGCTGACGATTGTTCGGCCGCTGGTGGAGCGACGAGGGCAGGCAGTGACGGTGACCGAACCGGCCGAGCTGGCGCCGATTGAGGTGGACCGCGGCCGTCTCACCCAGGTCCTGGTGAATCTGCTGTCCAATGCATCCAAATATAGCCCAATCGGCCAATCGATTGACTTGCAGGTGGAAGCACGCGAGGGCGTCCTGCGCATCTCCGTGTCCGACCGGGGGCCAGGCATCCCGCCGGAAGAGCGGATCAACGTCTACCGGCGGTTCATCCGGCTGAATGAAGACCGCGAAGAGCAGCAGGGCATGGGGCTGGGCTTATACCTGGCGAAGAAGATCGTCGAGGCCCACGGCGGCGAGGTGGGGGTCGATGACCGGCCGGGAGGCGGCGCGGTGTTTTGGCTGGAGTTGTCGTCGCCGGGCATGAGCGATGGGTCACCGGAGCCTAATCCGGCGCCTCGGCCCGGGTGATTTCCCGGTTCAGAAACCCGCGCTACAATCACCCTGATATGAAAGTGCTACTGGTTGAGGACGATCTGGCCCTGTCGGATGTCGTGTCGTTTACCCTGCGACGGGCGGGGTATGAGGTGCTGACGGCTTATGACGGGCTGGCCGCGCTGGCGGTCTTCGAATCGGCCGCGCCCGACCTGGTGCTGCTCGATCTCAACCTGCCGCGGCTGGATGGCCTGGGCGTCTGCCGCCGGGTGCGGGCCGCCGGGGAGACGCCGATCATCATCCTCAGCGTGCGCGGCGAGGATGAGGCGGTCGTGCGCGGGCTGGAGATGGGGGCCGACGACTACATGGTCAAGCCCTTCAGCCCCACCCAGCTGGTCGCCCGCATCCGGGCGGTCATGCGGCGAACGGGCGTGCCGGCGACGCCATCCACGCTGGAGGCTAGCGGGTTGACTCTGGATCGCTCGAGGGGAGAAGTACGGCGCGAGGATCGGGCGGCCGTGCGGCTGACGGCGCTGGAATCGAAGCTGCTGGAGGCGCTCATGCGGGAACCGGGCCGGGTGATGCCGTCTGATTCACTCATCGCCGCCATCTGGGGGGTGGAGGGGGGCGACCGCACCATGCTGAAGCAACTGGTCTACCGGCTGCGGGCCAAGATCGAGGATGAGGAGTCTGCGAGTTATATCGAGACTGTGCCGGGGATTGGATATGCGTTTGGAATCAAGAAATAGGAATCAGGAATTATCCGGTTGCCTCGCTGAGTGTATTGGTTCACCTCCCCCACCCCCTGTTACCTGTTTGTTACCGTTCCGCGACCGATATCGTTACAGCCGCCTGATAACCTTTGGGAAATCAGGCAGTAATGCGATCCGGATTCCCCGATCCTGACCCACGACGGCGCGGGAGCGACGGGGGAATACCCGGGGAGTTGGGGAGGTACAGAGCCAATGTCACATCATTCGAAACGGAACACACTGATTGTCCTCATGGTTTTGGCTGTGGCCCTTGTGGCTTGTGGCGGCCGTGGAGGCGCGGTGGAATCAACCGATGCCCAGGCGCAGCAGCGAACCATCAACGTCTCCGGCGCATTTGCCCTGTTCCCGATGATGACCGTCTGGGCCGAGCAATATTCGGCGTTGCACCCCACTATCCGCTTTGACGTGCAGGGTGGTGGCGCGGGCAAGGGCATGACCGACGTGCTGGCCGGGGCGGTTGATATCGCCATGGTGTCGCGCGAGATCAGGGCGGAGGAGAAGGAACTGGGCGCGTTTGGCGTGCCGGTCACCATCGACGCCGTGGTGGCGACAGCCAACGCCAACAACCCCCACGCGGCCCAGCTGGTGACCGTGGGACTGAATCCCGAGACGGCCGCCGCCATCTGGATCAACCGGACGATCACTACCTGGGGGCAGCTGCTGGGCACGGACGACACCGATCCCATCATCGTCTATACCCGTTCCGACGCCGCCGGGGCGGCCGAAGTCTGGTCGCAATATCAGGGCGGCTCGGCCCAGGAAGACCTGCAGGGCACGGCCGTCAACGCCGACCCCGGTCTGGCCGAGGCCGTGCGGCAGGACAGGCTGGGCATCGGCTTCAACAACATCGGCTTTGCCTATAACCTGGAAACCGGCGCTCAACTGGACGGGCTGCTCGTCATCCCGCTGGACCTAAACAGCGACGGCGTGATTAGCGCCGACGAGGACTTCTACGCCACGAAGGACGACATCGCCGCGGCCATCGCCGGCCGGACCTATCCCTTCCCGCCGGCCCGCGAGTTATATCTCGTGACCAAAGGCGCGCCCGATCCGGTCATCGCTGATTTCTATCGCTGGATACTGACCGAGGGCCAGGCCTACGTGACCGATGCCGGGTACGTGCATATCAGCCCGGAGCGCATCACGGAAGCGCTGGGCTTGCTTGGAGAGTAGCAGGCAAACTCGCGCCCGTCCTCACCGTCCTCAGGCTGGATATATATTAGGAAAAGGAGCATCCGATGGAGATATCGCACAGGGAACCGAGGACATTCAACCTGTCCGATACCGGGTTGACGGTCGCCCCAGGCACCCCCGGCATCGCCATCCCGGCTCACGGGCAGGATGCCGTCGCTCACCGCCCCCGGGGCAGGATACGCTCGCTCAAGGATTACATCGCCCGTCATGTCCTGTTCGCGGCCGCCGTCCTGCTCATCCTGCTGCTGGTCCTGATCGGCCTGGTGCTCGTCAATGAGGCCATGCCTATCCTGAGGGCCAACTCGCCGGCCGATCTTCTGACCTCACAGGATTGGCATCCGACCCGGATGGCCTTCGGCCTGCTGCCGTTCATCGCCGGGAGCTTCATCGTGACCGTCTTCGCCATGATACTGGGCGTTGCCCCGGCGGTATTCAGCGGCATCTATCTGGCCGAGTACACATCGGCCAAGCGGAGGGCGATGATCAAGCCGATCGTCGACCTGCTGGCGGGCATCCCGTCGGTAGTCTATGGCTTGTGGGGCGTGCTGTTTGTCGTGCCGCTCATTCGGGAGGTCATCGCGCCGGCACTGGGCGGGACGCTGGGTCAGCGCTTTCCGCTGTTTGCCGTCAATAATCCCAGCGGCTACAGCGTGCTGGCCGGGGCCATCGTCCTGGCCATCATGGTATTTCCGCTCATCGTGGCCGTGACCGACGAAGTGTTGCGCAACGTGCCGCAGCAGATGCGCGAGTCGGCGCTGGCCTTGGGGGCCACCCGCTGGGAGGCGACCTGGCTGGTGGTACGTCGCGCCGGGCTGCCGGGGGTCATTGCCTCCGTGGTGTTGGCCTTCTCCCGCGCTTTTGGCGAGACGCTGGCGATCATGATGGTCATCGGCAGCACGCCACAGATACCGCGCTCCATTTTTGACGCCGCCTACCCGCTCCCGGCGCTCATCGCCAATGCCTACAGCGAGATGATGTCCATCCCGCTCTATCGCTCGGCGCTGATGCTGGCGGCATTGACGCTGCTGGTCATCGTTCTGATATTCAATATTGCGGCACGGCGAATTATCGTCCGTCTCGGGGTGAGGGTCTAGAGCTATGGAACATAACCGAAAACGCAAACTGATCGACCGGGCGATGACCTGGGTGTTGCGTTTGTCGATCGTCTCGGCCGCCTGCATCCTGCTGCTCATCCTGGGCATCATCGTGGGACGCGGCATTCCCGGCCTGAGTTGGGCGATGATCAGCCAACCGCCCGCGGGCAGCTTCTATCTGGGCGGCGGTGGCGGCATCCTGAACGCCATCCTCGGCTCGCTCTATCTGGCGACCGGGGCGACGCTGCTGGCGAGTGTCATCGCCGTGCCGGTGGTGCTCTATATCCATACCTACGCCGGAAAGAGTCGTCTGGCGAACTGGCTGCGGCTGGCGCTGGATGTCATGTGGGGTATCCCCAGCATTGTCTACGGGGCATTCGGCTTCTCGCTGATGATCATGGTCGGATTGCGCGCCTCGTTGCTGACGGGCATCGTCACCCTGGCCTTCGTCGCCCTGCCCATTCTGGCCCGTACCTTCGATGAGGTGTTGATCCTCGTGCCGAAGGAGTTGCGCGAGGCGACGATGTCGCTGGGCACGACGCGGCTGGAGATGCTGGGCATGTTGCTGCGGCAGACGCTGCCGGGGTTGCTGACGGCCGTGCTGCTGGCCTTCGGCCGGGCCATCGGCGACGGCGCGGCGCCCATGTTCACCGCCGGATATACCGACCGCATCCCGCAGGGGCTGACCGAGCCGGTGGCGACGCTGCCGCTGGCCATCTTTTTCCAGTTGAGCGCGCCGTTTGAGACTGTGCGGACGCGGGCCTATGCCTCGGCGCTTATCCTGACGGCGATCATCCTGCTCATCAGCTTCCTGGCGCAATATACGTCGCGCAAGCTGGGCCGAAATGTGATCAGATAATGACGAATGACGAATGACGAATGACGAATGACGAATGACGAATGACGAATGACGAATGACGAATGACGAATGACGAATGACGAATGACGAATGACGAATGACGAATGACGAATGACGAATGACGA